>JAIOII010000114.1 GCA_019912685.1 Kofleriaceae bacterium | reverse complement strand
GCTGTTCGACAAGGCGCGCATCGAGCTCGCGCGCGCGGTCGCCGGCTGGATCGCGGGCGGCGTCGCGGTGCGCGACGTGTACAAGGCGATCTACCGCTACTCGCAGCACTTCCCGTGGGCCGGGCGCACGCTCGTGCGGCGCGGCGTCATCGCCGCCGTGCGCCTCGCATCGGCGGCGGAGACGAGGATCCTGTCGCCGGAGCGGACGCGGCCCGAGCTCGTGGACGAGCGCGCCGCGCTGCTGGCGGAGACGCGCATCCAGGTCGCGCACCCGTTCGCGCTCTACGCCGACCCGGCCGGCGAGGTCGAGCGCCTGCTCCACACGGTCGACGGCAAGCCGCCGACGCTCGACGTCACGCTCGCCGACGGCACGCGCCACGTGATCCACCGCATCGCCGACGCCGAGCTGATCGGCAAGGTGCGGCGCGCGATCGCGCCCAAGAAGATGCTCGTCGCCGACGGGCACCACCGCTACGCGGCCGCGCTCGCCGTGCGCGACCGGCTCGCCGCGGCGGCCGGTCCGGCGGGGCTCTCGCAGTACGCGTCGCCCCAGTACGCGGCGACCTACCTGTGCAGCGGCGCCGACGGCGGCCTCGTCGTGCGCGCGAGCCATCGCCTCCTGCACGGCGTCGACGGCTTCGATCGCGCGCGGTTCCTCGAGCGCGCGCGCGCGTACTTCGTCGTCGAGCCGCTGCCCGGCGGCGGCACGGACGCGGACGTCGCCGAGGCGGCGCTCGCCGACATCCCCGGCCACCAGCCGGCGATGGTCGTCGCCTTCGCGGGCGAGCCCGACGCCTTCCGCTTCGTCCTCGACGCGCACGTCAACCCGCAGGCGCTCGGCGCCGGCAACCATCCGGTCGTGGCGAAGCAGCCGGTGGCCGTGCTGCACGGCGTCGTCTTCGAGCGCATCCTCGGCCTCTCGCCCGCCCAGCACGAGGGCGGCGGCAACGTCCGTCACGCGACCGATGCGCGCGCCGCCCTGGCCGCCCTCGCCGAGCCCGGGCGCGCGCAGGCCGCGTTCATCCTGCCGCCGCCGACGGCCGACGTCCTCCTCAACGTCACGCAGTCGGGCGACACGTTGCCGCCGCGCGCGTCGTGGCTGCACCCGCCGCTCGCGCCGGGCATCGTGATGAGCCCGCTCGATCCCGACGAGGATCTCCTCTGAGCCCCTCGTCCCCGAAAAGTTGACAAAGTTGCCACCGTCCCCAAATGAAACGCGTTTCATTTGGGGACGGTGGCAACTTTGTCAACTTTTCAGCGCGTGCCTTTCCAGCGCAGCACCTTCACCGGGTTGTCGGCGTAGCCGGACTCGGCGATCGGTTGCTGCTTGGGCGAGTCGAAGAGCGTGTGCAGCATGAGGTCGGCGGTGTCGAGCACGCCGCGCGTGCCGCGATCCTCGACGAGCGCGCCGACGTGGCGCGGGAAGAGCACGAGGTCGCCTGGGCGGGTGAACGCGACCGGTTCGCCGCGCGCGTTGCGGTAGACGCCGTCGTCGGCGAGCGCGCCCTTGCCGAGCACGCGCGCGTGCTTCTCGAGCGAGCCGGTCCAGCCGTACGGGATCGCGAGCCCGGTGCGGCGCGCGCCGTAGACCATGAGATCGGCGCAGTCGCTGCCCTCGAGGCGCTCGCTCTGGTGCGTGCGGTCGCTGCCGCCGGCCGACGCCCAGATGTACGGCTGGCCGTACATCTCGCCGAGCATGCCGAGGAAGCTGTCGTCGGCGCGCAGCGACACGCGGTGCACGTCGTCGGCGAGGCCGCCCGCGCCGCGCCCGCGCCGCGCCTCGATGCCCGGGCTCGTCAGCGTGCGATCGCCCTGCCGCACGACGAGCTGGTACCGCATCGTGCCGAGCCCGTCGCCGTGATCGGGCGTGAGCGTCGGGTGGACGTCGGCGATGGCCGTCCCCGGCGCCGCCGCGCCGCCCGCGCGCCACGCGGTCGCGACGTACGGGATGGCCTCGTAGCGGAACGAGCCGGACGCCGTGTTCGACATGTCGGCGACCGACGGCTCGATCTTCCTCCACGCGATCGTGATCGCCGGCGCCTCGGCGAGCGGGCGCGTCGTCACCGGCTTGCCGCGCCAGCGCACGCTGCCCGCGTCGCTGTACAGCGTGCGCGCGCCGTCGTGTTCGACCTCGACGAGCGCGAACAACGTGACGCCGTCCTTCGCCAGCGCGCGCTTGGGCGTCGCGTCCGCGGCTCCACCGCTGCCGACGCGCGAGACGATGGTCACGGACGTGATCGCGCCTGCGACATCGGTGCGACCGGCTGCGACGTCCGCGCCTGCGCGCGTACTGCACGAGATCGCCACGAGTCCCGCGAGAAGAGCTGTCGCACCACGCATACTCGTGACAACGCACGACAAGTCGTAACGATTCTCGACCGACGGAATCGTTGACGCATTGCTTACGCGCGTCGTACAAGGAGAGCTCAACTTCCTCGACGGAAAGCTCCCATGAAGCGCCATCCCACCTACATGCGCCGCGTCGACGTCTACGGCTTCCTGCCGCCGACGATTGTCCCGGCCTGCGGTGGCACGGTCACCTCGCTTCGGGGAGCCTCGCGACAGCACTGACGACCATCAGGTAGCCGTCACGAGAGTCCGAACCGAAGGCCGCCGCAGGCGACCCGGATCGACGCCAGTCGTGTTGCTCGTCCCGCGTTCCCGGCGTTCCCGGAATGCGCGGCGAGCGGACCCAGTTCACGCGCATCCCTGCCGGATGCGCCGGGTGAAGTGTCATGAGCTCTCTCGATTCAGCAGCAACCGGTAACGCCGTCACGCTCGCGTGGGCCGATCGCCCAGGACGCGAGCTCCTCCGCCTGTCCTGGCCGATCGCCGTCTCGACGCTCTCGTACAGCGCGATGACGCTCGTCGGCAGCGCGTTCGTCGCGCGCGTCGGCGACGCCGAGCTCGCCGGCGTCGGGCTCGCCGGCGCGCTCTCGTTCGGCTTGCTCGTCTTCGCCATCGGCGTGTTACGCGGGCTCAAGACGCTCGTGTCGCAAGCCGTCGGCGCCGGCCGCGCCGACGAGGCCGATCGCTGCCTCGGCACCGGCGTGCTCTTCGCGCTCGGGCTCGGCGCGATCGCGCTCGTCGTCGCCGAGATCCTCGCGCCGTTCGTGCACCTGCTCACGAAAGACCCGGCGGTCGGTCACCACGCCGCCGAGTACCTGCGCGTGCGCGCGCTCGCCGCGCCGATGCTCCTCGTCTACGTCGCGCTCCGCGAGACGCGCTGGGGCGAGGGCGACAGCAAGGCGCCGATGCGGGCGTCGATCACCGGCAACCTCGTCAACTTCGCGCTCGACGTCGTGCTCATCGTCGGGCTCGGCTGGGGCGTGCTCGGCGCGGCGCTCGCCACCGTGGCCGGCAACGCGACCGAGCTCGCGCGCCTCGCCTGGCCGATGCGACGACGGCTCGCGCACGTCGCCTGGAGCGGCGCGCACGCGCGCGCGCTCTGGCAGCAGGGCGCCGCCACCGGCCTCCAGTTCACGCTCGAGGTCGGCGCGTTCCTCCTCCTCACCGCGATCATCGCGCAGATGTCGGCGACCGACGCCGCGGCGCACCAGCTCGTCCTCCAGCTGACCCACGTCTCGTTCTTGCCGGCGCACGCGCTGGCCGAGGCCGCGTCGGTGATGGTGGGCAACGCCGTCGGCGCCGCGCGCTTCGCGCTCGTGTGGCCGGTGGCGCGGAGGGCGCTCGCCCTCGGCGCGGCGTACACCGCGCTGTGCACGGTCGTGTTCGTCGTGTTCGCCGGTCCCGTCGCCGTCTTGCTCGGCGGTGGGCGCGGCGCGCTCGAGGACATGACCGTGACCCTCGTGCGGATCTCGGCGCTCTTCCTCGTCGCGGACGCGGCCAACGTCATCGCGCGCGGCGTCCTGCGCGGCGCGGGCGACGTGGTCTATCCGGCGATGGTGGGCGTCCTCACGTCGTGGATCCTCACGCCGCCGATGGCGTACGTGGTCGGGCTCGAGCTCGGCTGGGGCGCGGCGGGCGGCTGGCTTGGTCTGACCGCGGAAATTTTCGTCGGGGCTGCAATTCTCTGGCGTCGCATCACGCGCGGCCAGTGGGTGCTGGCGGCAGAGACGAGCCGTGCTCGAATGGTCGGCGCGTCGTCGCGTGTTACCACTCGCGACGGCGATGACGTTTCACCCCGCCGACACACCGACGAAACCTTGAGCTGCGAGGCTAGCTAGCATGGGCAATCTGATTGGCGCGGTCTCCGGGCGGATCGCCGACTTCACCATCGGCACCGCCATCGTGATGGTGCACGTCGTGCTCGCCAACCGGAGGACGAAGCCCGACAGGCGCGATAGAAAGTCGAACTTTCTACTTCCAATGAAGGGCAACTGAGGCTAGTTTCCCTGCGTGGCCCGGTCACGCGTTCGCACAGCTCCCCCGACTTCCCGCGGGCGCGTCGACCGGGTCACACGTTCTTCGAATCCACGCGCGGGCCTGGTGCGGATCTCCGATCTCGCCAGGCTCGCGGGCGTTCCGGCGCCGACGATCAAGCACTACATGCGCGAGGGGCTCTTGCCCCGGTCGCAGGCGCGCACGAGCCGGAACATGGCCTACTACGATCCGCGCCTCGCCGAGCGCGTGCGCGTGATCAAGGACCTGCAGACGCGGCGCTTCCTGCCGCTCAAGCTGATCGCCGACCTGCTCGAGCCGCCGCCGTCGGCCGAGCTGCGCGCCGACGCCGAGGAGACCCTGCGGCGCCACCTCGGCGAGCTCGAGCCGGCGATCCGTGCGGGCACCGGTGACGCGCGCTC
>JAIOII010001095.1 GCA_019912685.1 Kofleriaceae bacterium | reverse complement strand
GCCGACGTGCCGCCGCGGCTCGCCGCCGACGTCGTCGCCGGCGTGGGCGCGCAGACCTTCGCCATGCGCCAGACCGGCAACGGCGACGCGCTGGCGACGGCGAGTGGCCCGGCGTCGACGGTGTCGGCGAGCGCGCGCGTGCGCGTGGCGGGCGGCCTCTGGGTCGGTGCCGACACCGACGCCGGCATGGGCACGGCGAGCCTCGTCTACCACGCGAGCGAGGCCGAGCCCTCCGCGCCGATGGCGACGCGCGACCTGACCGTCGACGCGCGCGCCTGCGTCGGCTGGGGCCACCGCTACCAGGTGCAGGCGCACGCCGGCTACCACTACGCCTCGCTCGCGATCGAGTCGGAGCGCGAGGAGGCGATGCTGGTCGGCGAGACCGTCGGCGGCGCCACCGTCGGCCTCGGCGGCGCGCTGCCGGTCGGCCGGATGCGGCTCGCGCTCGGTCTCGACGTGATGCCCGCCGGCGCGATGCGTCCGACCGAGCTCCCCGAGGGCGTCATGTACGCCACGTCGGTCAAGGCCGCGTGGGCGCACAGCACGCTCTCGGTTCCGCTTCCCGCCCGCCTTGTCTTCGCCCTCGCCTATCGCGGCGGCCTCATGGCCGCCGACCTCACCGACGGTGCGGCCGCGCCGAGTACCGCGAGCCGCACCGACCAGTCCCACACCCTCACCGCCGGGCTCGGCCTGCGATGGTGACCAACGAGGAGCCACTCATGACGTTCAAGGACGCCAAGCGCGAGATCGTCGATCAGTTCGAGCGCCGTTATCTCGACACGCTGCTCGATCGCCACGCCGGCAACCTTTCGGCCGCCGAGCGAACGTCGGGGCTCTCGCGCAAGTACCTGCGGGAGCTCATCCGCAAGCACGGCATGTTCGAGCGCGTGTTGCAGTCGCGCATCTCGAGCCTGCTCGCCTCCCTCAACAACAACCAGACCCCGGAGCACCCGTGACCATGCGCATCGCCGTGCCTCGCGAAGTGACGGCGCGGGAGACCCGCGTCGCCATCACCCCCGATTCGGTGGCCCGCCTCGTCGCGCGCCACTTCCACGTGTCGGTGCAGAGCGGGGCCGGTGTCGGGGCGTGCTGCGACGACGCCGTCTACGAGGCGGCCGGCGCGCGCATCGAGCCCGACGCCCCGGCGCTGTGGCAGGCCGGCGATGTGATCGTGAAGGTGAGGCCGCCCACCGACGAGGAGATCGCGATGCTCCGCCCCGGGGCAACGCTCGTCAGCCTGCTGTATCCGCTCTCCGACGTCGACCGCGTGCGCGCGATCGCCGAGCGCGGCGCGACCGCGATCGCCAACGATCTCGTGCCGCGCACGACCGTGGCGCAGATGATGGACGTGCTCACGTCGCAGGCGACGGTCGCCGGGTACCGCGCCGTGCTGGTGGCGGCCGAGGCGTCGCCGCGGCTGTTCCCGCTGCTGATGACGGCCGCGGGCACGATCTCGCCGGCGCGGGTGCTGGTGCTGGGCGCGGGGGTCGCGGGCCTGCAGGCGATCGCGACCGCGCGGCGCCTGGGCGCGATGGTCGAGGCGTTCGACGTGCGGCGCATCGCGCGCGAGCAGGTCGAAAGCCTGGGCGCGCGCTTCATCGAGGTGCCGCAGTCCGAGGACGCACAGACCGCGGGCGGGTACGCGAAGGAGGTGTCGGACAAGGACAAGGCGGCGCAGGCCGCGGTGCTGCTCGAGGCGGTGTCGCGGGCGGACGCCGTGATCACGACGGCGCTCATCCCCGGCAAGCGCGCGCCGGTGCTGGTCACCGACGAGATGGTGCGGGCGATGCGGCCGGGCTCGGTCGTGATCGACCTCGCCGCCGAGCAGGGCGGCAACTGCACGATGACGCGCGCCGGTCAGCGGCGGCGGACCGACGACGGCGTGCTCGTCATCGGCGACACCAACCTGGCGAGCCAGGTCGCGATCCACGCGAGCCAGATGTACGCGCGCAACATGGAGCGCCTGCTCGCCCACCTCACGCGCGACCGCGCGCTCGCGCTGGATCCCAGCGACGAGATCGTGCGGGCGATGCTCGTCGTCCACGACGGCCGCATCGTCCACGAGCACCTCGCCTCGATCACCACGAAGGCCGCGGCGTAGCGCCGCCCCGGGAGCAAGCATGAGCCAGACATCGATCATGGGCCTCTACGTCTTCGTGCTCGGCGCGTTCGTCGGGTGGCAGGTGCTGTCGAAGGTCCCGCACCTCCTGCACACGCCGCTCATGAGCGCGACCAACGCGATCTCCGGCATCTCGCTCGTCGGCTCGCTCGTCGCGGCCGGCAGCGATCACGACACGCTCACCACGGTGCTCGGCTGTCTCGCCGTCACCGCCGCGACCATCAACGTGGTCGGCGGCTTCCTCATCACCGACCGCATGCTCCGCATGTTCAAGAGCCGCGGACCGTCGCGAGGTGCCCGATGACCACCACCGACCTCGTCCAGCTCCTCTACCTCGTCGCCTCGGCGCTCTTCATCCTCGGGCTGCAGAGCCTGGGCAAGGCCGACACCGCGCGGCGCGGCGTGCGCCTCGCCGAGGTCGGCATGGCGCTCGCGGTCGCCGGCACGCTCCTCCACCACGAGATCGTCACGTACCACTGGATCGTGGTGAGCATCGTCGTCGGGTCGGCGATCGGCACCGCGATGGGCCTCTTCATCCCGATGGTGAAGATGCCCGAGCGCATCGCGCTGTCGCACGCGTTCGGCGGCCTGGCGGTCGCCCTGGTCGGCATCGCCGAGCACCACCGCCACGGGTCGCACCTGAACACGACCACGCTCACGGCGGTCGGGCTCGAGGTGTTCCTCGGCGCCCTGACCTTCACCGGCAGCCTGCTCGCGTTCGGCAAGCTGCAGGGCGTGGTGCGCGGCGCGCCGATCACGTGGCGCGCGCAGAACGTGATGAACCTCTGTGCCGTCGCGCTCGCCCTCGGCGGCGTGGCGTACCTGGTGGCGGCGCCGGCGACGCCGTACCTCCTGCTCGGGATCCTGGCGATCGGCCTCGTCCTGGGCGTGACGCTGGTGCTGCCCGTCGGCGGCGCCGACATGCCCGTGATCATCTGCTTGCTGAACGCGTACGCCGGCCTGGCGGCCGCGGCGACCGGCTTCGCGCTCGGCAACAACGTCCTCATCATCTGCGGCGCGCTCGACGGCGGCTCCGGGTTGATCCTGGGCCTCATGATGAGCCGCGCGATGAACCGCTCGTTCTCGAACGTGCTGTTCGGCGCGTCGGACGCAGGCGCGGCCGGCCCC
>JAIOII010001094.1 GCA_019912685.1 Kofleriaceae bacterium | reverse complement strand
GGTCGAGCGAGTCGCCGCGCTACGGCGGCGCCGGCGCGCTGCCCGTCGTCACCGACGAGGGCTGGCACATCCCGGGCCAGGCGGCCGCGCTCCTCGCGCGCCCCGCCTGACCGGCGGCGTCACTGCACGGACGCGATGACCGGCTCGGCCAGCGCGGACGCATGCTCCGCCTGGGCCGCGGGCGACTGGATCATCACGATGAACTGCCGGCCCCCGCGCTGGAACGTGAACGCCTGCGTATGCAGGACGACCGCGCCCATCTGAAGATTCCCGACGACACCGTGATAGGTCCGGTTCCCGATCGTGCGCGTGAACGCCGTCGCGTCGGCGAGCGTGGCGTCGAGCGCGTCTTTCAGCTCGTACGGCGCGATCGCCAGGGGCGAGATCGTCACCTGGATCCCGATCTCGCCCGCTTGCAGGCTCACGGACGGCGCGGCGCCCCCCACCGACACGACCGTGAGGCCGCGCGGGTGCTCGAAGCGCATGCCCCCGCGCGCTTGCCGGACGGTCTCCCGCCACGCGATCGTCACGGTCTCGCCGGCGAGCTCGAACGGCTGACCGAGCGTCACCTCCGCCGTCGCGATGGCACCGCCGCCGGCGCCGCGCAGCGTGACGTCGAGCTCGGGTGTCGGCTTCCGTGGCGCGCGGGCGACGGTCTGGACCGCCTCGCGCACCACGCTCGGATCCGCGCTCGCGCTCGTCGCCGTGATGACGACGCGAAGCTGCTTGCCCTTGCCGGCCGCCGCCGCGGCGACCTCGACGACGGGACCGGGCAGCGTATGGATCCGCCGGCCGCTGACCTCGCGCCCGAGCAGTGACATCGTGGTCGACGCGCTGGTCGCGACCTGACCTGTCCCCTCGTAGGTCCGCGCCATGTCGGCCAGACCCTCCGCCTCGTTCAGATCGCTCTCGACGAGCTCGAGCGTGGCGAACGCGTCGCCTCCGCCGAGGAGGATGGCGCCGTCGCGCTCCGTGAGCCGCAAGGACGAGGCATAGCTCAGCGACAGCTCGGCGCCGGCGTGGCTCCATCGCGGCCGTGCCGTCACCTCGAGCGTGCGCCCGTCGCCGAGCGCGATCGCCGCGCCGACGACGTCCTGCCGCGACGCGCCGCGGATCAGCTCGAGCTCGACCGCCGGCGCGTCGGCGACGTTCGCCGGAACGGTCGGGTGCACGGCGCCGTTCCCGAGCCGGTGGTCGACCGCCATCTGCGGGAAGCGAGCCCGCTCCTCCGCGCGCCACTTCACGCACTTTGCCACCACGATGCCAAGGCCGAGGATCACGGCCACCACCGAGACCGCGACCTGCTTGCGGAACTTGCGCCGGTCCTCGGCGAGGTACGGGAAGTCTTCGTCGCTCATCGCGGCGCCGTTGTACTCCCTCGGGCGCGCGCGAGGGCGCCCGTGTTGCTCGCATCCGGGCTACGGGCGCAAGCCGGCGATCGCGCTCGACATCTCCGCGCGCGGGACGGCGAGCGCGGCCGCGCCGCTCAGCTCGGCGGCGAGCACGCGCGCCACGGCGG
>JAIOII010001093.1 GCA_019912685.1 Kofleriaceae bacterium | reverse complement strand
CCGCGGGCGCGCCGGCGTCGCTCGATCGCCGCTGGATCCTCGCCGGCGTCGGCGGCGGCCATGCCGCGCTCCTCGACGGCATCGGCGTGAGCGGCCACAGCGCCAAGCACCTCGTCCTCGGACTTGCCGCCGCGTGTCTGATACCCTCGCTGCATGTCCAACGGGGAGAAGGCGCGCAGGCAAGCGCGCGCCGCACTGGAGAAGCTCGGCGGCGATCGGTCGAAGCTCTGGATCGTGGCTGGCACGATCGCGCTCGTCCTGATCGGGTTTCGCTCGTGCGTCAACGTCGAGCCGGGTCACGTCGCGGTCCGCGTCAACAACATCACCGGTAGCGTCGAGACCATCACGCAGCCGGGGCTGATCCTGCGCCTGCCCTTCGGCATCCACAGCGTCCACCTCGTCGACGCGAGCCCGCAGACGTTCCACATGCGCGGCGCCACCTCGAAGAACCAGCTCGAGGTCAGCGAGCTGACCGTGCGCGCGAGCGACGGCTCGAACTTCGTCTTCCACGACACGACGATCCTCTTCCGCGTCATCCCCGACGCGGGCGCGCGCGTCATCTACGACGCCGGCACCGAGCACGCGTACCGCATGTGGATGTCACCCTATGCGCGCTCGATCCTCCGCGACGAGTTCGGCCGCGAGTCGACGATCAGCGTCTCGAACCCGACGACGTTCGGCCAGGCGACCGAGCGCGCGCGCAAGCGCATCAACGATCTCCTGGTCAAGCACGGCCTCGAGGTGACGAGCATCGTGACGCCGCGCCCCCGCTTCTCCGACGAGTACGAGAACCTGATCGAGGCCCGCAACCAGACCGACAACGAGCTCTCGGTGATCGGCTCGAACCTCGCCCGCGCCGCGACCGATCGCACACGCCGCCTCGCCGAGGTCGATCGCGACCAGAACAAGATCATGCAGGAGAAGCGCGCCGCGCACGAGGCCGCGCTCGCCACGGCGGTCGCGACCCAGACGCAGACCCGGCGTGAGGTCGACACCTACAAGATCGAGAAGGTGGCGACCGGCCAGGCCTCGCTGTCGGCGGCGCGCCAGACCGCGGTCGAGCTCAAGGGCCAGCTCGACGCCCAGTTCTCCGGGCGCAAGGCCGAGATCGACGCCTTCCGCGTGCAGCCCGTCGAGCGCGTGATGGAGCGCCTCGGCCAGCGGCTCGAGGGGGTCACCATCGACATCCAGCCGTGGGCGAACGACAGCGTGCCCTCGCGGCTCCAGGTCGAGCAGGTGGGAGGTGCCCGGTGAAGTCCCTGGTCAACGTCGCGCGCGTGATCGTGATCGGCGCGGTCGCCCTCTTCATCATCCCCTGGCTCTTCTTCACCCAGATCGATCCCGGCATGGTCGGCGTGCGCCGCAGCGCCGCCGCCGGCATCGTCGCCGAGGACCTCGCGCCCGGCTGGCGGCTGCGCGTCCCCGCGTACCACAAGGTCATCTACCTGCCGTCGACCTACTTCTTCCTCGACTACACGAACGACGACAAGAGTCCGCTCGAGCCGCTCGAGATCCGCACCAAGGACAACAACACGGTCACCATCGACGTGAGCGTGCCGGTGCGGATCAAGCCGGGCAGCGCCCACAAGCTCGTCGCCACCGGCAACCACATCAAGGATGGCGGGCGCTATCGCTACCAGCGGCTCGCCGAGCAGACGGCCGTGAGCGTGCTGCGCGAGGAGCTCGCCAACCTCGACTCGGACGGCTTCTACTCGACCGAGCGGCGACTCGCGATCACGGAGAAGTCGCTCGAGCTGCTCAACAAGCACCTCGCCGAGCTGCACCTCGAGGCGCAGGCGGTGCTCATCCGCTCCGTCCGCTTCCGCACCGAGTACGAGCGCCAGCTCGGCCAGATCCAGCTGAACGAGCAGAACAAGCTCCTCGACCACGCGCGCGAGCGCGTCGCCGCCGAGCAGCAGAAGTTCGACAACTTCAGCCAGGGCACGGCCGCGCAGGCGGCGGCGCGCGAGCAGGACTGGATCAAGCGCCAGGCCGAGCTCGAGCGCGCGTACCAGATCGGCGTGCTCGACGTGACCGACCCGACGCCCGGCGCCGCGCGCGCCAAGCTGGCCACGCTCACGCCGGAGCAAGTGACGGAGCGGCGCACGCAGGCCGCGACGCTGTTCGGCCTCGACGATCCGGCGTCGGTGAGCGACGCGTACCTCATCGGCATCAAGAACATCCAGGCCGAGACCCTCGAGTACAAGAACCGCGTGAACGCCGAGGCCGACGCCGTCGCCGGGCGTCTCCAGGCCGAGGGCGCCGCGATGGTCGCCAAGGTGCAGGGCGAGTACGAGGCCAAGCTGAACGCGCTCCTCAACTCGCCGGGCGGCCGCGCCTACGTCGCGTGGCAGGCCGCCGAGCACGTGACGTTCGACAAGGAGCTCACGTTCCACTCGCAGGACGGCATCCCGTCCGTCCTGCGCCTGCGCCGCTTCGCCGAGCAGTTCATGGGCGCCCAGTAACGACCAGCACCTGTGAGGACCGGCCGCGAGGAGCGGGGCAGCGAGCGGAGCGAGCCGGGGCAGCACCCGTGACGAAGCGGCGCGAGCGGCGCAGCCGCGAGCAGGTCCGAACGAATCTAATGGTGGTGGTGCTCGGGGTGGTTCTCGCGGTCACCGCTGCCGAGCCACTCCATGAAGCCCGCGGTCGCGATGCGGGCGAAGGCGAGCGCGCCGAGCACGAGCGCGGCGACGATCCCGACGGCGTCGGGCACGGGTGAGAGGGCCTCGACGTCGAGGTCGCCGGCGTTCATGCGCCAGGCCGCGACGTACGACGCGGCGACGAGCCCGAGGGCGGTGAGCGGCCCGGCGACGATCGCGAGGAGCGTACCCGGCGAGCGGCGGTGATGCGGCGCCAGGAGCACCGCGAGCGCGCCGCCCACGACGAGCACCGGCGCGAGCGCGATGACGACGTCGGCGGCGCCGTGGCGCACCGCCTCGGCGAACGCCCCGTGGA
>JAIOII010000113.1 GCA_019912685.1 Kofleriaceae bacterium | reverse complement strand
GGCTACGTCGCCCTGCGCGGTCAGGACGGCGCCCCGGCGCGCGCGGCGCACCTCGTCGAGGAACGTGCGGTGCGCGATCGCGTAGATCCACGGGGCCGGATCGGCGCCGCGCACGTAGGCGGCGCGCGCCCGGTGCACCTTGGCGAAGGTCTGCTGGAGCAGGTCCTCCGCCGCCGCCCGGTCGCGGGTCATGCGCACGAGGTAGCCGAGGAGCCGAGGCGCCAGGAGCGCGTAGAGCTCGCGGAACGAGGCCGCGTCGCCGTCGCAGTACTTCGTCATGAGCGTCCGGGCGTCCGTCATCTCGAGGCGCAGGGCCTGTACGCCGTCCGGCGGCCCCGGTTACGACTTGACCTGGCGACTGTCTCGAATAGACTGCGGCCCCTCCCGAAACCTGAACATCGTAACGAGGTTAGCCGTGGCCGCTGGTCGCTCGAAGAAGAAGCTCAAGAATCGCCCCAAGTACAAGCAGGTCCGCTTCACGCGCGGCCGCAAGATGAAGGCGAAGAAGAAGGCGGCGCACAAGCGTGGTCTCAACCGCAACCGCAAGCGCCGCAAGGCGCGCGGCTCGCGCAAGAAGTAGTCGCGCCGGGCGCTCGAATCAGGTGGCCACGGACCACGCGATGAGGAGCTGCGCGCCGTAGTAGAGCGGCAGCCCGATCGCGCGGTTCCACACGTCCTTGGCCACGAACTTGTCGCGGGCGACCGCGAGGTCCGACGCGTAGAACGCGATCGCGCCCGCGGTCGCGAGCGGCGTCGCCACGGCGATGCCGCCGACGACCATCGACGTGATGACGGCGACGTAGCCGATCACGGGGATGCGCATCGCGCCGAGGCGCGGCCACAGCCAGCGCAGGACGATCGCGGCGGCGACGAGGGTCGCCGCGACGACCACGAGCATGCCGCCCTCGATCCAGCGCGCGGGCGGCACCGTGCGCGCGAACGCGACGACGTAGGCGAGGTGCCCGAGCAGGAAGGCGACCAGGCCGCCGAGGAAGGCGCGCTGCGACTCGAACATGAGGAGCACGTCGCCGATCGCGCCGAGCACGAGGCCGGCGGCGATCCAGCGCGCGACCTCGGCGTCGTCGCGGGTGACGGCGCCGGTGACGACGGGCACGGCGACGAACGCGAGCGACGCGAGCGGCTTCCAGCGGAAGCGGCCGACGCGATCGCGACGCACCTCGGCGGCGACGAGCGCGGCGAGCGCGCCGAGGCACACCGCGGTGGCGACGAAGCCCAGCGTCACGGGGGTGTCCACCCGCGCAGGGCGGCGTCGACGAGCTCGAGCCGGTCCTGGCCCCAGAAGAGGTGCGGGCCGCCGGGCCCGTGCACCACGCACGTCGGCGCGCCGAACACGCCGGCCTCGCGGGCCGCGCGCGTGGCATCGACGAGGGCCTGCTTCACGCCGGGCTCGTTCGTGCGATCGACGAGCGCGGGGTCGACGCCGGCGTCGGCGGCGAGCGCGCGCAGGACGGCGGCGTCGGCGATGTCCTGGTCCTCGACCCAGTACGCCCGGAAGATGCGCTCGGCGAGGCGCGGGGCGGCGGCCTCGCCGGCGAGCAGCGTGAGGCGCAGCGGCGCGACCGTCCGCATCGGGAAGCGGCTCGGGAAGCGGAAGGGCACGCCCCACCACTTCGCCCAGCGGCCGATCTCGCGGCTCACGTACGTGCGCTTGGCGTCGGGCATCGCGAAGAGCGGCACGTCGGGCGTTCCGATGTCGCGGAAGAGGGCGCCGAGCAGCATGGGGCGCCAGCGCAGCCCCGCGGTTGCCCCGGCGCGCGCCGCGAGCTCGCCGATCTGCGTCGACGCGAGGTACGCGAACGGCGAGCTGTAATCGAACCAGAAGTCGACGGGCGGCGGCTGCGCGAGGGCAGGGGCGGGCGCGCGCCCGTCGGCCGCGGGCGTGATGGGT
>JAIOII010001092.1 GCA_019912685.1 Kofleriaceae bacterium | reverse complement strand
TCGTTCGATCACGTGTGGACCACGATCCGGGACCGCCACTTCGATCCCACGTTCGGCGGGCTCGACTGGGACGCGCTCCGGGCGGAGCTGCGTCCGAAGGTGATCGCCGCGAAGGACCGCGAGGAGGTGCGCGCGCTCCTGCAGGAGCTGATCGGGCGCCTCCGGCTCTCGCACTTCGCGATCGTGCCGATGCCGTCGGAGCCCGAAGGCGGCGGCACGGCCGCCCCGGGAGACGACGACGCGGGCGACGGCCGCGTCGGGTTCGACGTGCGCCCGATCGACGGCGAGATCGTCGTGACCGCGGTCGCGCCCGGCAGCCCGGCGGCGAAGGCCGGCGTCAAGCCGGGCTGGATCGTCCGGACCATCGCGGGCAAGCCGGTGACCGAGCTCCTGTCGACGGTGCGCGCCGGCCACGAGGGCTCGTCGCTCCTGCCGCTCGAGGAGGTCGGCGCGGTCGCGGGCGCGCTCGGCAGCAAGCTCGAAGGCACCGTCGAGGTCACGTTCACCGACGGCCGGGGCAGGTCGCAGCGCAAGACGCTCGGTCGCGTCGCCACCGCCGGCGTCGCGACCCGGTTCGGCCACCTGCCGCCGATCGCGGTCGAGTACGAGTCGAAGCGGGTCGGCCCCCGGTCATCGATCGCCTACGTGCGGCTGAGCGTCTTCTTCGATCCGGCGCGCGTCCTCCCGGCGTGGCAGAAGGACGTCACGGCGCTCGGCGACGCACGCGGCCTGGTGCTCGACCTGCGCGGCAACCCCGGCGGCCTCGGCGGCATGGCGATGGGCATGTCGGGCTGGCTCGTGCGCGAGGTGGCGACGCTCGGCACGATGAAGACGCGCGAGGGCGACCTGAAGTTCGTCGTCAACCCGCAGGTCGCCTCGTACCGCGGCCCCGTCGCCATCCTCGTCGACGAGCTGTCCGCCTCGACGTCGGAGATCCTCGCGGCCGGCCTCCAGGACCTGGGACGCGCCCGCGTCTTCGGACGGCGCACGCCCGGCGCCGCCTTGCCCTCGCAGTTCGAGCGGCTCCCCAACGGCGACGCGTTCCAGTACGCGGTCGCCACGTACGTCTCGTCCGGTGGCCGGACGCTCGAGGGCAACGGCGTCCTGCCCGACGAGACCATCCCCATCGAGCGCAAGAGCCTGCTCGCCGGCAAGGACGCCGCGCTCGACGCGGCGATGCGCTGGATCGCGACCCAGGAGCAACCATGAAGCTCGTCCTCCTCGCCCTCGTCTTCCTCGCCGCCGCGTGCTCGAAGCAGGCCCCCGCCGCCGAGCCGGCGGCGCCCGCGACCCCCACGCCGTCGCCGGCCGCGCCCACCACGCCGACCGCGGAGTCGATCATCGAAGCGCACATCACGGCGACCGGTGGCCGCGCCGCGCGCCAGGCCATCACCAGCATGCGCGCCACCGGCACGATGCGGATCGCCAAGGTCGGCATCGGCGGCAAGGTCGAGATGCGGATGCGGGCGCCCAACCTGGCCCACGTCGTCGTCGACATCGATGGGCTCGGGCGCACCCAGAACGGCAGCGACGGCACCACCGTGTGGGAGAAGAGCGCGATGACCGGCGCCCGCGTGCTCGAGGGCGCCGAGCGCGAGCGCGCGCTGCGCGCCGCGACGCTGCACTCCGAGCTGGCGTGGCGCGAGCTGTTCACCAAGGTCGAGCTGCTCGGCGAGGCCGAGTTCGCGGGCCGGCCGGCGTGGAAGCTGGCGTTCACCACGCCGCTCGGCGACGTCGAGACCCACTACTACGACCGCGAGACCAAGCTCGAGCTGGGCAAGGAAGAGATCGCGAAGACCCAGATGGGCGAGTTTCCGACGCGTTCGACGTACGCCGACTACAAGTCCTACGGCGGGCTCATGATGGCGAGCAAGGTCATCGAGACCACGCAGGGCATGGACATCGAGCTCACGATCGACGCGGTCGAGATGAACCCGAGCCTGCCCGCCGACGCGTTCGCCGTGCCCGCCGACATCGCGCCGCTCGTCGCGAAGTAGGCGTCCGCGATGGGTGCACGCCGTCGCGGTGGCGCGAGCCGCGCAGTCGTCGCGGCCGCGGCGGTGATGGTCGTGGCGGCGTGCGCGGGAGAGCCCGCGCCGGACGAGCCGGACGCCGCCGCGTCGCTCGCGTGGTCGGTCGAGCTCCCGCCGGTCGAGCTGGCAGCGGGCGGCGAGCGGACGGTGTGCTTCTACACGACGATGACGCTCGGCGACGCTGCCGCCATCCGCCGCTGGGAGTCGGACGTGTCGAGCGGCGCGCACGGGCTCCAGGTGCTGGCGACCGCGGACGCGGTCTTGCCCGACGGGACGCTCGCCGACACGTGCGCGTACACGTCCGGCGACGCGCCGCCGCGCCTCTTCTACACCGCCAACCTCGCGCGCGACGTCGCCGACATGCCGGCGCGCGCGGCGATGCCGGTGCCGGCGGCGCAGCCGCTCGTCGTGCGGCTCCACGTCATCAACACGAGCGATCAGCCCCGCGCCGTCGTCGCCCGCGTCGGCGCGGTCGCCGTACCGGCCGGCGAGAGCTTCACCGCCGTCTCCACGTTCGTCAGCCACCGGACCGACCTGCGCCTCCTCCCGGGCGCGCGCACCGTCGTGAGCGGCGCCTGCACATTGCCGCCGGGGACGTCGCTCGTCCGGCTGTCGACGTTCACGCTCGGGCACGCGACCGCCACCGAGGTGCACGACGACAGCGGCCGCCTGTTCCGCTACGCGGGCGGCTACCACCCGGGCGAGGTCGCGTGGCTGTCCGCGCCGCACGTGGTCGCCGGTCCATTGCGCTACACGTGCGAGTTCGAGAACCCGGGCGCTGCCGAGCTCCTCACCGGCGGCGTCGAGGGCGAGGGCGAGCTGTGCTCGATCATGGCGCAGGTGACACCGGCCGACGCGCCGCTCACCTGCGTCGACGACGCGATCGCGCCCTGAGCTCGTCACCCCGGGGCGTCGCACGCGATCGAGTCGCGGACGAGCGACCCGCTGCTCGCGACCGTGAACGCGATGGCGTGGGCGCCGCCGGGCGGCGTGGTGAAGAGCGCCCACCGGCACGCCCAGCTGTCGTCCGCCTGCGCGCGACACGTGAAGGTCTCGTTGATCACGACGGAGGCGTCGCCGCCCTTCATGGCGGCGCGCTGGGCGGCGAAGTGCGCGCCCATCGTCGACTCCGGATCGGCGCCGCAGGCGGCGACGCCGGGGGTGTCGGTGAGCGCGGCCTTGACAGCGGCGTCGTCGAAGGGCGTGGCGGGATCGTCGCCCTCCCCGCCCGGGCTGCGCGCGGTCGAGACCTGCTTGCCCTGCCCACCACACGCGGCGAGCGCCATGACCACGGACAGGAGCAGGATCGAGAGGCGCTTCATCGGCGCAGACTCTAATCCGGGAGCGGGCTAAACGACGCGCGAAAGCGGCCGATACGGTGGGCGTGCGCCCGCTTCACGTCCTGTTCGTGCTGTCCACGGTCGCCCTCACGACGACGACCACCGCCGCGGAGCCGTGGCTGGCCGCCGAGGTGCCGGCGGCGTTCGCGGTGTCCGATGCCCAGGCCAGCTCGTTTCGCGGCGGGGCGATGCCCGCGGTCGGGCTCTACGGCCGCGCCGCGTCGCTCGTCGCCCTCGGTGTCCGCGGGCGCGCCGGCGTCCTGGGCGACGCGTCGAGCGCGATGACGTCCGCGGGCGGGCTCGAGGCCCCGCGCTGGGGTGGGCTGGCGACGCTGTCGATGGCGGTGCGTGTCGGTGGCACGCGCCCCTGGATCGAGGGCGCGGCCGGCGGCGCGCTCACCGGCACCGACGTGGTGCCGGCGTTCGAGGTGGGCGCCGGCTGGATGTCGCGCGCCGGATCGGTCGAGGTCGGCCCGTCGCTGCGCTACCTCCACGTGCGCGACGCCGCGGGGCCAGGGCTCGGGTCGGCGGGCATCGTGCTCGTCGGCCTCGAGCTCCGC
>JAIOII010001091.1 GCA_019912685.1 Kofleriaceae bacterium | reverse complement strand
CCACGGCGCCGACGACGCCGCGATCTCGGCGGCGCGCGCCCGCCGCATGGCCGACGGCATCGCCGGCGCCGAGCTCCGGCTCGTCCCGCGCGCCGGGCACACCTCGACCCTCGAGGAGCCCGCGGCGATCACCGACGCGCTCGAGGCCTTCCTCCAGAGGTAGCGGCCTATACTGGGCGCGATGGCGCGCCGCACCGCCGAGCCGAGGATGCGATCGCAGCTGGTCGCGCCGCTCCTCGGCTTCGTCCGCGAGCGCGGCGGCGATCCGGCGGCGCTGATCGCGCGCTTCGACCTGTCCGCCGAGGCCATCGCGCAGCCCGAGGTGGTGCTGCCGCTGCGCACGCTGCACGCGCTGCTCGACCAGGCGGCGGCGCAGGTGTGCGACCCGTTCCTGGGTCTGCACCTGGCGGCGCGGTTCCCTCGCGGCACCTACGGCGTGCTCGAGTACGCCGGCCGGAGCGCGCCCACCGTGCGCGAGGCGCTGGTGCGCATCGTCCGCTACATCGGGCTGCTCAACGAGCTGGTCACCGTCAGCTTCGAGCCGCTGGCGCACGGCGGCGCGACGATCGAGCAGCGGATCGCGGGCGAGCCGCGCTGCGTCGGTCGCCACGGCAACGAGTTCTTCGTGGCGATGCTCCTGCTCAACGCGCGCGCGCTCACCACCAGCACGTGGATGCCCAGCCGCGCGTGGTTCGCCCATCCCATGCCCGAGGACGTCTCCGAGCTGGTCGCGCTGCTGGGCACCCGCGACCTGCGCTGGGACGCCGGCGCCAACGGCATGGAGCTGGCGGCGGAGGTGCTCGACGCGCCGCTGACCACCGCCGACCCGCCCCTGCTCTCGCTGCTCGAGCGGCAGGCCGAGCAGGCCCTGCCGCCGCCGGGCAACCAGCGGCTGGTCGCGCTGATCAAGCGCCGGGTCCGCGACACGCTCGTCGAGGCGCCGCCGACCCTCGAGTCGGTGGCGGCCGAGCTGCGCATGAGCCCCCGCACCCTGCAGCGCCAGCTCGCCGAGGAGGGCACCGGGTTTGCCGACCTGCTGGACGAGCTACGGCGCGAGCTGGCCCTCGAGTACGTGCGCGACCCGGGCCGGCCCCTCGGAGAGATCGCCTATCTCCTCGGATACTCGGAGCTGAGCGCCTTCCTGCGCGCCTTCAAGCGCTGGACCGGCAAGACCCCGAGCGACCTGCGCGGCGCCTGAGGTCAGCCCTTGTGGCGCCCGCCGTCACCGGCGATCGGCGGTTCCCGCGGCAAGGTCACCGCATGAGCCGCGAGATCCTGATGCCTCTGCCCGACCGCGCGCTGCTCGCCATCGAGCGCCGCGGCGCGGTCGCGGTCATCCGCTACGACCATCCGCCGCGCAACTTCCTCACCCTGCCGGTCCTGCGCGCGCTGCGCCGCTGCTGGGAGAGGCTCGAGCGCGATCCCGAGGTGCGCGTCGTCGTGTTCGCCGGCGCGCGCGACGGCCACTTCATGCTGCACACCGAGATCGCGCAGATCCGCGCGATGCTGGCGAGCTCGCCGCCGCTGCCCGGCCCGCTCTTGCGGCTGGCGATCGCGACGATGCGCGGCGCCGCCTGGCTGCTCGGGCGCTGGCCCTGGCTGGCCGACCGGGTCCTGTCGGGAGACAGCGAGCGCGCGATCGTCCGCGCCGCCGTGCTCGAGATGACCGTGCTGTTCGACCGGATCGAGCGCTCGTCCAAGGTCACGATCGCGGCGATCAACGGCTCGTGCATCGGGGGCGGCCTCGAGCTTGCCCTCTGCTTCGATCACCGCGTCGTCCTCGATGATCCCGAGGTCCGGGTCGGCTGCCCCGAGGTCCTGATCGGCCTCCTGCCCGGCTTCGGCGGCTCGCAGCGCCTGACCCGCCTGCTCGGCGAGGGCCGCGCCCTCGACCTCCTGCTCGGCGGCGAGCTGCTGTCCGCGCGCGCGGCCGTCGCCGCCGAGCAGGAG
>JAIOII010001090.1 GCA_019912685.1 Kofleriaceae bacterium | reverse complement strand
CCGTGCGCGCTCGGCGCGCGCAGCCGCCAGCGCCAGCAGTCGCCGGCCGCAGCCACAGATCGACGTTGCGCAGCCGCGAGCTGTACCGCTGCCGCTGCGGCGGCAGGACGCCGTCGACGAGCCCCGCCGCCCGCTCGACCTTCACGATCCGCTCCGTCCGCGCCTCGCTCGCCTCCCACGCCAGCGTGCGGCCCAGCTCGCCGTCGTCGACCTGGGCGTAGAGCGTGTGATCGAAGGACGCGAGCGCCGGCACCGTGCCGTCGTGGACGTGCACGGTCGGGAAGAAGAGCGCATCGGGCTCGCGCGACTCGAACACGAACGCCATCGGGTGGATCGTCTGCTCGCGCCGCGCCGCCTTCTTCCACGGCGGCCACCACGTCGCCTCGCGCGGCTTCAGCTGGAACACCGCGAACCCCCAGTCGCGGTACTCGGGCCGCGCGGCGAACAGCTCGGGCGAGATGCGGAACCGCTCGTCGAGCCGATCGAGATCCGCCGGCGTCGGCGCGAACGACGCGACGAAGTCGCCGACGTCGTGCACCTTCAGGGTCGGCCCGGCGCCGCGGGACGCCGCGAGCCCGAAGCTCGCCTTCGCCTGCGGCTGCGGGAACGCCGCGGCGAGGTCACGGAAGAACGTCGCGTACCCCGACAGGTCGACGAACGCGAGCGCGTCCTCGGCGGCGCGCGCGACCGGCAGCGGCAGCACCATCGCGACGGCGTCGTCGAGCTCGACGTTCATCGCGTAGACGAGCGCCTGCCGCGCGCCCACGCGGCGCGCGAAGATGTTGGTCCCGCCGACGTGCGCGACCCGCCCCGAGAAGCAGCACATGCCGCGATTATGGGCGCTTCATCAACGCGGCGACCAGGGCCATCGCCTGCGCGCGCGGCGCGGTCAGGCGCAGGGCGCCCGGGATCACGATCGACACCTCATCACCGCGGTGCTCGACGATCAGCTCGACGTCACCGTACTCGACCTTGAGCGCGTTCGAACGCGGCGCGCCGCCCGGCATCGCCATGCCGGGCCGGCTGCCGTTGGCCATCCGGCGCGGCAGCTCGATCGTGGGCGACGTGCTCGTCGCCGGCATCGCTGGCTGGGCCTCTGCCGGCACCCCGGCGGCCTCGCGAGCCTTCTCGAGCTCCTCGCGCGTCACGCGCGGCGTCGGCTTGCGCGTGATGCTGTAACGGGTGTCGTCGGACACGATTCGAAATCATAGAGCAAACACCGTGAGCTAGCATCATCCTGCTCGGGCTAGGCCTTCTCCCTACGCGCGCTCGCGCGCACCACCAGGAAATCCGGCGATATGCGGCCACCCGGCGCCCGAAAACCCGCTGATCGCGCCGGCCAACCGCTATTGACACATGGGGTCGCCTCGTCTAGAAACCATGGGCCTCGTCGTCGGACGCGGGCGGATAGCTCAGCGGAAGAGCATTGCCCTTACAAGGCAGTGGTCGCAGGTTCGAACCCTGCTCCGCCTACGAGCCTGAAAACTGGAGCGGTAGTTAAGTTGGTTATAACGCCGGCCTGTCACGCCGGAGGCCGCGGGTTCAAGTCCCGTCCGCTCCGCCA
>JAIOII010001089.1 GCA_019912685.1 Kofleriaceae bacterium | reverse complement strand
CTCGCCGGCGGCCCGGGCGCCGGCCGGCCGCGCGGCCTCGCCACGTTCTTCGCGCTGCCGGTCGCGCTCGACAAGGTCGCGCCGGTCCTGGCGGCGCCGCCGGGCCTCGCCGACGAGCTCGCCTGGCAGCGCCGGTGGCTCGCCTTCAAGTCCCAGGCCGTCGAGCTGGTCGGCCAGCCGCTCGTCGACAGCCTCGTCGCGCGTCTCGGCCGCCACCTCGGCCTCCCGGCGGCGGCTTAGGCTATGCTGCGCCGGCAGCCGTAGCTCCACATGGTCACCCCGCCGCCATCGCCCAACAAGGCCTTCGCCATCGACCTCGCCCGCGCCAGCGCCAGCGTGCAAGACGTGGCGCGCATCCTCAACAGCCACTTCCTCGACAAGCAGGAGATCATCCGGCTGATGCTCGTCTCGGCGATCGCCGGCGAGCACATGGTGATCGTCGGCCCGCCGGGCACGGCCAAGAGCGCGATGGTCGGCATGTTCGCCAAGCTCGTCGACGCGCGGTACTTCGAGTACCTGCTCACGCGCTTCACCGAGCCCAACGAGCTCTTCGGTCCGGTCGACATCGCGGCCTTCCGCGAGGGTCGCTACACCCGTCGCACCGAGAACATGCTCCCGCAGGCGGAGATCGTCTTCCTCGACGAGATCTTCAAGTCGAGCTCGGCGATCCTGAACTCGCTCCTCCACGTCATCAACGAGCGCAAGTTCGCCAACGGGCCGAACATCGTCCAGGTGCCGCTGATCTCGCTCTACGCGGCGTCCAACGAGGTGCCCAACGACGAGAGCCTGGCGGCGATGTTCGACCGCTTCCTGCTCCGCGTCCTCTCCGACAACCTCGACAGCTACCACTTCGGCGAGCTGATGGCGAAGGGCGTCTCGCTCGAGGTCTCGCGCATGACCGGCCGCGGCGACGAGCTGCGCCCGGTGATCACCGCGCGCGAGCTGCGCACGCTCCACGCGGCGTTCGACCGCTTCATGGTGTTCCCCGACGACTTCATGGCGAAGTACAAGGGGCTCATCTTCCAGATCCGCAGCGAGGGCATCAGCGTCAGCGATCGCCGCGCGGTCAAGCTGCTCAAGCTGTTCGCGGCGTCGGCGGTGTTCGACGGCCGCCCGCGCGTGCACGACGGCGACTTCTTCGTCCTGCGCCACATCTGGAACAACCTCGATCAGGTCGAGCTGCTCGAGGAGATCGTGAACCCGATCGTGGACGCGTACTACCGCGACCACCCGGCGGACCGCCGCTTCATCGGGCCGCAGGCGTCGCTCGACGACCTGCTCAGCGAGCTCAACCTCATCCGCGAGCTGCTCACGACGGGGAGCGAGCTCTCGGACATCCAGCTCTTCAGCCAGCTGAAGAACCTGTCCGAGATCAAGGCGGCGCTCACCGCCATGCCGTCCGACACCGCCAACCGCATGCTGCGCGAGGTCGACCAGCTGCTCGAGACCGTCTTCGCGTCGTCGAAGTTCGGGCTGTAGACGTCCCCCGAGATCCGGATGACCCCCGCCACCGACATGACGGCCTCGTCGACGTCCCCGCCGCTGCGGGTGGCGATCTTCGACGACGTCGTGGCGGCGCGGAACGAGCGCTTCCACATCCCGGGCCTCGAGGTCGAGGTGTTCCCCCACGCCGACGACGCGGCGAACCTGTGCGCGAGCCGCGGCTTCGACGTCGTCTTCATGGACTTCGCGCTCGGCCCCGGGCGGAAGAACGGCCAGACCGTGACCCGCGAGGTGCGCGCCGCCGGCTTCCGCGGCCGCATCGTCGCCATCTCGTCGGACCCCGCCGCCAACGCGGCGATCAAGAGCGCCGGCGCCGACGACGCGCTCAACAGCAAGGCGCACCTGCGCAGCTACCTCGTGCACCTCGGCGCCCGCCATCTGCAGCGGCGCTAGGGGGCGGTAGGATCCAGGCGATGCCCATCCCCGCCGATCGCCGCCGCAGCCACCTGGCCCGCGAGGTCGGCACCATGGCGCTGTCGTGCGTGCGCGTCGACAACCCGATGACGGTGGTGCGCGCGGCGGCGTGGTCGAACGCGATCGCGCGCCTCGGCATCCACCTGCCGCTGTTCGTCGTGCACGACCTGGGCGTGCTCTTGACGGTGCCGCGCGGCGCGGGCGGCTGGGCGATCCGCGCGCGCGACGATCAGCTGGCGCAGATCCAGCCGCCGCCACAGGCCAAGTCGCTCCTCGAGGACTACCGGCGCCTGGTCACCAACGTGTCGACCTCCGAGGTCGTCGAGAAGCTCTCGGGCATGCGCCTGCGCGACGAGATGGTCGCCGTCATCCTCACGCGCATCCTCGCCGACGCCTACAACCGCTGGCGCGAGCGCGGCAAGGGCGCGGGCGCCGAGTCCTTGCCGCTCGACCTCGGCCTCTACATGGACGTCGATCCGGCGAGCCACTTCCGTGACTTCGATCCGCGGCCGCTGTGGGGGCTGCTCGCACACCTGCGCGATCACGCGCTCCACATCTATACGTCGGTCGAGCTCGTCGATCTCGACACCGTCCGCCTCATGGGCATGTTCAAGGAGGACGGCGGGGCCGGGGCCGAGACGCTCGGCGGCGCGATCGATCTCGTCGATCTCTTCACGGCGCTCGGCTCGCCCGAGGCGCACGACGTCGCCAGCTTCTCGCTCGACCTCTTGCCCAGCGTGCTCGAGACCCGCCGCGCCTCCGGCGTCCAGACCTTCGCCGTCGACGGGTACGCCTCGATCGAGCGCAAGGGCAACGTCGACTCCCTCGTCCTCTCCGAGCTGGCCTACGACCGCGAGATCTTCGAGCAGAAGGTGGTCGATCAGGAGCTCCTGTACTACGGCCGCGAGCGCGAGCGCGAGGACGAACGCCGCCTGCAGTACATCCTCGTCGACTCGTCCGCGTCGATGCGCGGGCAGCGCCAGGTGTTCGCCCGCGGCCTCGTGCTCGCCCTCCTGAAAAAGCTGTCACTCCAGGGGGACGAGGTCTGGCTCCGCTTCTTCGACTCGCGCCTGCACGAGACGATCAAGGTGGCGCGCTCGGGACAGGTGCCGGTGCCGTACCTGCTCTCGTTCCGCAGCGAGCGCGGCCGCAACTACGGCAAGGTGTTCCGCCAGCTCGCGATCGAGATCCAGCGCCAGCACCGCGAGCTGCGCCGCCGCGTCGTCGTCTATCTGGTGACGCACGGTCAGTGTCATGTCCCGCCGGAGCTCGTCGCCGGCCTCGCGCAGCACGCGTTCCTCTACGGGATCATCATTTCTCCGTCGACGGACGTCCTGCCCGAGTTCGTCCCGATGCTCCATCGCTCGCAGGTCGTATTGCCCGACACGTTCGGGTCGCGTGCAGGTCGACAGCGCAGAGCGCTCGACATCGTCACCGACGCCAGCGAACGCCGTCGCGCGAGCTGAAGGGCGTACCGCCGATCACCTTCGCGGTGTGTGCGTGATCGCGGAGAGTGTCGCGCCTCACCGTCGAGGCGACCTCTTGATCACTTCTGGTACATGACCGAGAAGTGTAGACGATGGAGGTTGTCGACCTGACGCGGGGGCGTCGTGCTGTGGGGCTCTTGCCCGCCGGCACGCTCCTCGGACGCTACGAAGTGATCCGCCTGCTCTCCGTGGGAGGCATGGCGGAGATCTACCTCGCGCGCACCGAGGGCGTCGGTCGGTTCGAGAAGCGCGTCGTGCTGAAGCGCATGCTGCCGCACTTCGCGATCCAGCCCGACTACGTGCGCATGTTCCTCGCCGAGGCGCGGCTCGCCGCGAAGCTCGAGCACCCGAACATCGTCTCGGTCCACGACATCGGCGAGGAGACGGGGAACTACCACTACGCGATGGAGTACGTGCGCGGCGGCGACCTCCGCGACCTGCTCCGCGCGACGGCGCGGTCGGGCGAGCTCGTGCCGCTCGGCGTCGCGATCGGGATCGCGCTCGGTGTGTGCGCCGGCCTCGATCACGCACACAACGCCACCGACGCCGACGGCCGGTCGCTCGAGGTCGTCCACCGCGACGTGTCGCTGTCGAACGTGCTGGTCTCGTTCGACGGCGCCGTGAAGGTCACCGACTTCGGCGTTGCGAAGATGGACGAGGCCGATCGCCGGACGCGCACCGGCACGCTCAAGGGCAAGGTCGCGTACATGTCCCCGGAGCAGTGCCGGGGGCTCGCGCTCGATCGCCGCAGCGACGTGTTCGCGATCGGGATCCTGCTGTACGAGCTGGTGACGTGCCGCCGCCTCTTCGGCGGCGGTGGCGAGCTGGTGACGCTGCAGCGCATCGTGCGCGAGGACGCCCCGCCGGCGTCGCGCCATCGCGCGGGATGTCCGGCCGCGCTCGACGAGATCCTGGCGCGCGCGCTCGCCCGGGACCGCAACCAGCGCTACGCGTCGGCGCGCGAGCTCGGTCGCGACCTCGAGGCCCTCGCGCGCACCGAACGCCTGGCGACGTCGCCGTCGGAGATCTCGACGTTCGTCACGCAGATGATCGGCCTCCCGTCGGTGCAGAGCGGGGTGCGCCTCGCCACCGAGACCAACTCGTTCGACAGCGAGTCGAAGGAGGAGGACGACGCGATCATCTCGGTCGAGATCGTCCCGTTCGAGTCGGCGCCCGTCGCCGCGGCGCCCGACGTGAGGCCGGCGCCGCGCCTGCCGACGGTGCACGCCGGCGCGCAGCGCTGGGACCGGGTCCTCCGCTACGGCGCGGTCGCCACGATCGCCGTCGCGCTCGCCACCATCTTCTTCACGACGCGCGGCGGCTCCTCACCGCCGCCGCCCCGCGTGGCCG
>JAIOII010001088.1 GCA_019912685.1 Kofleriaceae bacterium | reverse complement strand
GCCTCCCGCGCGTAAGGACGCGTAGGGTTTCCCCGCGCGAGCCGCGGCCGCGGCGACCTATGCTCGCGGCATGTCCCCGGACCTCCGCACCAGCCGCGTCGTCGAGCCGCTGTTCCAGCTCTGGAGCCACGTCTACGACGCGCGTCTGTTCCAGCGCTTCTACGGCGGCATCCATGATCGCATCTTGCGCCGCGCGCCGGCCGAGGTCGGCGCGGCGCTCGACGTCGGCTGCGGCACCGGCGAGCTGGTGGTGAAGCTCGCGCGGCGCTATCCGCGCGCCCGCGTCGTCGGGGTCGACATCTCCGCCGCGATGCTGCGCCAGGCGCGGCAGAAGGACTACGGCGCCGCGACGGTCGAGCTCGTCGAGGGCAGCGTGTACTCGCTGCCGTTCGCCGATGGCACGTTCGAGCTCGTCACCAACACGATCTCCTCGCACTTCTACCGCGACTTCCCGGCCGCCGCGCGCGAGCTCGCCCGCGTCGCCGCGCCGGGCGCGACCCTGGCGATGGCCAGCCTCGGCAACGGGCCGCTCCGGCACCTGCCGGGCAGCACCGGCAAGGAGGTGCGCGTCGGCGACATGACCTATCGCGCGCCGGCGCACCAGCGGGCGATGCTCGAGGACGCCGGCTGGACCGTCGAGCGCGTCGACCGGCTCGTCCTGGGCGCCGTGCTCTATACCGCGCGCCGCGCGACGACCTGACGCGGATCCCACTTCGGCGGAGCCTCAGCGGGATCCGGTCAGGAGGTTCGCCCTGCGGGCTCACCTGGTCATCCCTCGTCGGGGGCCCCGCCTCGCGGACTCGGCACCCCGACACTTCGTGTCCGGTCGAGTCGAGATCGACTCGACCGGGCGCTGCGTCAGCGCTCGCCGGCCTATACTGGCCGGACGGATGAAGTACGTCGTCAGTCAGCTGATGTACATCATCAAGCAGCCGCTCCTGCGGGAGAACCTGCGGCGGCTCAGCACCCAGCTGTTCGTGCTGCTGGGGATGATCGCCGCCTACACGATCCTGTTCCACGTCCTCATGCAGCGCGAGGGGCAGGAGCACTCGTGGCTCACCGGCGTGTACTGGACGCTGACGGTCATGAGCACGCTCGGGTTCGGCGACATCACGTTCCACAGCGACCTCGGCCGCATGTTCTCGGTCGTCGTGCTGGTCAGCGGCATCTTCATGCTGCTCATCGTCCTGCCCTTCGCGTTCATCCGCTTCTTCTACGCGCCGTGGCTCGAGGCCCAGCTCAACCTGCGCGCGCCGCGCTCGGTGCCCGAGGGCACCAAGGATCACGTGCTCATCTGCCAGCACGAGGTCGTCGCCAAGGACCTGATCGAGCGGCTCGCCCTCGCCAAGATCCCGCACTTCGTGCTCGAGCGCGACCCATCGACGTCGGCCCACCTCCACGCCGCCGGCGCTCCGGTGATCACCGGCGACCCGCAGGACGGGGCGACGTGGCGCGCCGTCGCCGTCGAGCGGGCGCGCGCGGTCGTCGCCAACGTCGACGACGCGCAGAACACGAACGTGGTGCTCACCGTGCGCCACCTCGCCCCGAAGATCCCGGTGATCGCGATCGTCGACGACGAGGACGCGATCGACATCCTCGAGCTCTCCGGCGCGAGCACGGTGCTGCCGGTCAAGAAGCGCCTCGGCGAGCACCTCGCCAACCGCGTGAACGCCGGGCACGCCGAGGTCCACGCCATCGGTCACTATCGCGGCCTCGTCATCGGCGAGTTCCCGGTCCACCGGACGCCGCTCGCCGGACGCACGCTGCGCGAGCTCGACCTGCGCCGGCGCATGGGCATCAGCGTCGTCGGCGTGTGGGAGCGCGGGCGCTTCGAGCGGCCGGAGCCCGATCGCCCGCTCTCGGAGTGGGGCGTGCCCGTCGTGATCGGCACGCCCGAGCAGATCCTCGAGCTCAACACGCTCCTCGTCATCTACGACACGAACTACGATCCGACGGTCGTGATCGGGGGCGGCAAGGTCGGCCTCGCGGCGGCCAAGGCGCTGCGCGCGCGCGAGGTCAAGGTGCACGTGGTCGAGCGCGAGGAGATGCTGCGCGGCAAGATCGGGCCCGACGTCGCCGACCGCGTCTTCACCGGCGACGCCGCCGATCGCGACCTGCTCCTCGAGGCCGGCATCATGAAGGCGCCGGCGGTGCTGCTCACGACCAACAGCGACTCGATCAACATCTACCTCGCCGTCTACTGCCGCAAGCTCAACCCCGACCTGCGCATCATCAGCCGCATCACCAACGAGCAGAACCTGGAGGCGGTGCATCGCGCGGGCGCCGACTTCGCGCTCGGCTACTCCTCGCTCGGCGCCGAGTCGATCTTCTCGACGATCCAGGGCCGTCAGGTGATGATGTTCGGCGCCGGCGTCGAGCTCTTCCACGTGCCGGTGCCGGCCCGGCTCGGCGGCAAGACGCTGGCGGAGGCGGCGATCGGCGCGAAGTGCGGCGCGAGCGTCATCGCCGTGCAGCACGGCCAGGAGACCATCACCAACCCGGCGCCGGAGATGCCGCTCCCGTCTCACGGCGAGCTGCTCCTCCTCGGCACCCACGATCAGCGGACGTTGTTCAGCCGCGAGTTCGGCTGACCGTCGCGCCCGGGCCCTGGCGCACAACCGAGCGGTTTCGCACGGCTATCGGCGCGGGGGAGAAATATGCACGGTGGTTGCGTCGGTCGATCCAAGCGACGCGATCGCCTCCCAGAAATCACGTCGGCCGCAGCGCGAGGCGCGGCAACCGTAGGACGCAACCACCGTGCACATACCGTTCGTGACGGGACCCCGGGAGAAGGTCGCAAAAATCTTTCGGCGCCACGCCGGTAGGACAAGCGAGCAGGTTGCCCGACGACGCCGGCACGGGCGTTGCTTGACGTTCGCGACATGGAGGGGACGCAAAACGTACGTTCGCGTGGGTTGACCGACCGCCGCGCCTGCCCGGGCGACGTGTTCGAGGTGTGCTTTGCCGGGCCGGCGATGGCGGCGCTCGGCGCCGACCTCCGGCGCACGGCGCCGTGCGGACGGGAAGTCGAGCGCACGCCATCCTCGTTGACGGCGACGTTCCCGCTCCTCTGTCTCCGCGCCGACTACCTGCTCGAGCTCGTGGCGATGCTGCCGTTCGAGATCGCGGTCGTCTCGTCGTCGGGACCGTGGGCCGACGACTACCTCCCGCCGTCGATCGGCCTCGACGCTGCGGCGCCGGGCTGGGGGCTCGTGCTCAAGGGCGGGGGACACGATCGCTGGATCGCGTCGCGGCGCTGGCTCGAGTACGGGCCGTACCGCGTCGTCTACGGGCCGTACGACACGACGCTCGTGCAGTTCCACGATGGCAGCGCGAAGCTCGAGCAAGCGCGCCCGGGGCACGCGTGGATCACCACCGGGCTGCTCCGTCCGCGGCACGGCTACCAGCAGACGATCAGGGGCGAGTACGACGCGCGCGACGGCGTCCTGCGGGTGCACGTCCGGGACCGCGACGTGACGCAGCGCGAGCTCGTCGACGCCGCCGCCGCGCGGCGCGATCGTCACGCCGATCCCGAGCGCCCGGTGCGCAACATCGCCTACGTGTTCGGCGACGACGCCCGGGCGCGCGCCTGCCTCGACACCCTGTGGCTGCTCGAGCTCGAGTGCCACGCGCTCGTCGACGGAGCGCTGCGCCGCCTCGATCAGACGTACTTCCGGCGCCTCGCCCAGCCGGCGTGGGTGCAGCAGCTCGCGCTCGCCCGCTAAGTCGGGATCGCGTAGGCGCGCGGTCGGCGACTGCGTCGGCGCGAGGCGCGGCGTCCGTCAGCCGCGGAGCAGGCGCTTGCCGAGGGCGAACGCGAGGCCGAAGGCCGCGAT
>JAIOII010000112.1 GCA_019912685.1 Kofleriaceae bacterium | reverse complement strand
GCACGCCGAGGAATCCTCGGTGAACCCGATGCTCCGGCCGGCGCTCGCGACGCTCTTCGTGCTCGCGGCGGCGGCGCCCGTGGCCCGCGCGCAGCCCTCCGACGGCGGGCAACCCGACACCGGCTACATCGGGCGGCGCGTCGCGCTCGAGATCGACGATTGCCCGCCGGTGCCCGATCTGCCGCCCAAGAAGATCGGCGCGCTCTCCTACGAGCGCTACCAGCGCGGCTCGGTCCTGCACGTGCAGGGCGACTACGAGGCCGCCGTCGACGAGCTGATCTCGGCCTACTGCCTCGCGCCCCAGGTCTCGGGCTCGATGCTCGTCGACATCGCGCAGAGCTACGAGCGCATGGTGCAGTACGAGAAGGCCGTCGCCTACTTCGAGCGCTACGTCCTCACGCTCGCCGAGGACACCGACGAGCGCCGCGCGATCACGACGCGCATCCAGGTGCTGCGCCAGCTCAAGTCGACGGTCACCGTCGCCACCGAGCCGCGCGGCGCGTCGGTCGTGATCGCCAACGACGCCGGCCCCGTCGCCACCGAGCGCGACGGCGAGCGGCTCTCGGTGATCGCCGGCGAGTACACGCTCGTCGTCGAGAAGCCGGGCTACGAGCCGGTGCAGCAGCCGCTCGTCGTCGGCATCGGGCAGCCGTACAGCTTCTCGTTCCGGCTCCAGCCCAAGCGCGGCGAGCTCCGCGTGCAGACCGTGCCCGGCGACGCGCGCATCTACGTCGACGATCGCTTCGAGGGGCTCGGCTCGTTCCGCGAGCAGATCGAGATCGGGACCCACGAGGTGCGCGTCGAGGCCAAGGGCTTCCTGTCGAGGTCGCAGAAGGTCGAGATCCTCCCCGACGCGACGGAGCAGCTCGGCATCTCGCTCGATCGCCCGCCCACGTCGGGCAAGACGCAGCTCGTCATCGCCGCGTCGGTCGCGGGCACGATCATCGGCGCGGCCGCCGTCGGCGGCTCCACCGACGACCCGACGTTCGGCACGCTCGGCGGCCTCGCCGGCCTCGCCGTGGGCGGCGCCGGCACGCACTTCCTCTACGACGACATCGAGCTCGGCTCGAGCAACTACATCATCACGACGAGCCTGATCGGCGCGATCGAGGGCGCCGGGGTCGGGCTCCTCGCCACGGACAACTCCGACGCCGGCTGGGTCGGCGGGCTCGTCGGCACCGGCGTGGGCGCCGCGTTCGCGCTCGCGACCGCCCCGCGCTTCAAGTACTCCGTCGGCGACGCGGCGCTGCTCAACTCCGGCGCGGCGTGGGGGCTCGTCTCCGGGCTGTGGTTCACGCAGGTGTTCCACGCCGACACGCGCGTCGGCGCGGCGATGGTGCTCGGCGGCACGAACCTCGGCGTCGTCGGCGGCGTCCTGCTCGGCCGCCAGCTCGAGTACAGCCGCCGCCACGTCGTGTTCATCGATCTCTCGGGGCTCGCCGGCATCGCGACCGGGCTCGCCGTGCACTCGGCGTACGTCGGCAACGAGGAGGACGCGATGGTCGAGCGCAGCGAGCAGCAGGCGCACTTCGCGCTCGCCGGGATGGCGGTCGGCCTCGCCGCCGGCGCGTTCCTGACCCGCAACCTCGACGCCCCCAAGCTGCCGCGGCTCCAGCCGCAGGTCGGGCCGGCGCCCGACGGCGCCCGGGGATGGATCCTGTCGCTCGGCGGCGAGCTGTGAGCCGCGGTAACGCTACGAGGAAGTCATGACGACGCACCACAGCGCCTGCCCGCTCGATTGCCCGGATCTGTGCAGCCTCGTGGTCGAGGTCGAGGACGGGCGCGTGAAGCGCGTCGACGGCGGCACGCGCACGCCGATCACGGACGGCTTCATCTGCGGCAAGGTGAGGAACATCGCCGATCACCTGTACGGCGACGATCGCGTGCGGCACCCGATGATCCGCGTCGGGCCCAAGGACGGCGCCGTGGAGGGCAAGTTCCGCAAGGCGACGTGGGACGAGGCGCTCGAGCTCGTGGCCCAGCGGCTGCGCGAGACGCGCGAGCGCGCGGGCGGCGAGGCGATCCTCCCGTTCCACTACGGCGGCTCGAACGGCTGGCTCACCGAGGGCGCGCTCGCGACGCGGCTCTTCCGCCGCCTCGGCGCGAGCCGCTGCGTGCGCTCGCTGTGCGCGCTGCCCTCGGGCGCGGCGGCGCGCGGGCTCTACGGCGCGGTGCCCGGCGTCGCGCTCGAGGACTACGCCGAGGCGAAGCTGATCGTGCTCTGGGGCATGAACCCGTCGGCGACCGGCATCCACCTGGTGCCGATCATCGAGCGCGCGGTCGAGCGCGGCGCGAAGCTCGTCGTCGTCGATCCGCGGCGCACGCCGCTCGCGCGCCGCGCCCACCTGCACCTCGCGGTGCGGCCGGGCACCGACCTGCCGGTCGCGC
>JAIOII010001087.1 GCA_019912685.1 Kofleriaceae bacterium | reverse complement strand
GATCCCGCGCACCTCGTCGCCGCCGGGTGCACGCCGACCTCGCTCGCGATCGCGCACAGGCCGTCGGCGGCGACGAGGTGCGCGGGATCGGCGTAGCGGGTCTGGTACATCGCGTTCGACGTCATGCGTCCGCTTTCCGGACGCTTCGCCGCGCCCCACTTGCCGGTCAGGAGGCCGCCGGCCGTCGGGCTGTAGGTCACGACCGCGACGCCGAGCGCCTGCGCCATCGGCAGGAGCTCGACCTCGGCCTGGCGCTTGAGCAGGTTGTACATCGGCTGCACCGCGACCAGCGGCGCGTAGCCCTCGCGCGCCGCGACGCCGAGCGCGTGCGCCACCTGCCACGCGGCGTAGTTCGAGCACGCGGGGTAGAGGATCTTGCCGCTCCGCACCAGGTCCTCGACGGCGCGCAGCGTCTCGCCGAGGTCGGTCGCGTCGTCGAACCGGTGCAGGTAGAAGAGGTCGACGCGCTCGCGGCCGAGGCGGCGCAGGCTCGCCTCGCACGCCCGCACCAGGTGGTACCGCGACGCGCCGCGCGCGTTGGCGTCCGCGCCGGTCGGGAAGTACGCCTTGGTCGCGACCACGATCTCGTCGGCGTGTCCGGCCGAGAGCCGGCCGAGGAGCTCCTCGGAGCGGCCCTCGTTGTAGACGTCGGCGGTGTCGAAGAAGTTGATCCCGGCGTCGCGCGCCGCGCCGTAGAGCGCCGCGGCGGCGTGGGCGTCGGCGTCGCCGCCGAACGACATGCAGCCGAACGCCAGCCGCGACACCTTCACCCCGGTCTTGCCTAGGAACCGGAGCTCCATCGCACGCTACTTGGTGAACGCCGCTTCGATCCGCGCCAGCACCTTCTCCTCGCTCCCCGCGACCTTGCCGATGCCGAGGAAGCCACCGGCCGAGCCGGCGATCAGGCTCGAGAAGTTGAGGATCTGCTTCTTGAGGAGGCGGGTCTGCTCGTCGTTGAGCTGCGACGTGAGCGACTTGATGTAGAGCTCCCACGCCATGAAGAGGCCGTCGTCGGGGCGCTTCGCCAGCCAGTTCTCGAGCAGCGTGAAGCCGGGCGAGCCCTGCTCGAGGCCCTTGCCGGCGGCGCCGTGCAGGATCGCGTCGCGCTCGTTGTCCTGGATCGATCCATCGGCCCACGCCACGGCGATGAGCGGCACCAGCGACAGGGCCGCCACCGTCTTCGCGGTGAGCCCGAGCGACACCAGCTTGTCGAGCACGGCGTCGTCGGTCATGCCCGAGACCTTGCGCAGCTCCTCCTTGGTCGCCTGCGCCTCGAGCTTGCCCTTCATCGCCTCGAGCTTGGCCTGGTCCTGCTTGTGGAAGAACTCGTCCTCGAGCGCGCTGCGGCGCTCTTCCATCGCGTCTTTCGTCACGGTCGACTCCGGGTTGGAACGCGACGTGTATACCACCACGTCACCGGTTCGTGATTGATCCCCGCTCCGCGACTTGGTAAGCGGCGCGGATGAAGTCCGCACGCTCCCTCCTGGCCCTCCCGGCCGTCCTCGCCGCGTGCGCCTCGGGCCGCTTCCAGCCCGCCGGCGACGACATCGAGGATCCCGTGGACGCCGCGCCCGCGGTCGACACGGGGACCACCGACGCCGATCCGGCACCCTCCGACGCGCCCTCACCCGACGCGCCACCGTCCGCGGCCGCGGGGCTCCTGCTCTCCGAGATCGCCGTCGCGCCCAACGCGAGCGAGATGATCGAGCTCTACAACCCGACCGCCGCGCCGGTCGCGCTCCGCGACTACTACCTGACCGACGTGCCGACCTACTTCCGCCTGCCCGCCGCCGGCCACACCGTCGAGACCAGCGACTTCATCGCGCGGTTCCCGGCCGGCGCGACCATCCCCGCCGGCGGCGTGGTGACCGTGGCGCTCGACACCGCCGCGAGCTTCACGGCCGCGGCGGGCGTCGCGCCGACCTACTCCGTGGCGAGCGCGACGATGGAGCTCGTCGCCGGCAGCGCGCCGACCCTCACGAACACGGGCGAGCCGGTCGTGCTGTTCTTCTGGGACGGCACCAGCGATCGCGTCGTCGACGTCGACGTCATGATCGTCGGTGCACCAACGGCCGCCAACGCCCTCGTGAACAAGAGCGGCGTCGCGATCGACGGCCCCGACGCCGACGCCGCCGCGACCCCCTACGCCACCGACGCGATGACGATCGCGGCGCAGGCCGCGGCCCCGGCCTCGGGCCTCTCGACGAAGCGCGTCGGCCGCGAGAGCGCGGCGACGGAGACGCAGACCGGCGGCAACGGCGTGCTCGGTCAGGACGAGACCAGCGAGCAGACGCAGACCACGTGGGACGCGGGCACCTACAGCGCGCTCACGCCCGGATCGGTCCCGGCGGCGCTCCTCAACTGATATCCTGGCCCGAGGTTGAACAGCGCCACCCGACGTCTCTGGATCGCTCCGGTCGCCATCCTGTTCGGGGTCTCGCTCGCGATCTTCCTCGGCTTCTACGTCATCGACGACGCGCGCGGCGGCGGCGGGAACTACCTGGAGTTCGACGGTGACATGATCACCGACGCGCTGCCGGCCCTCGCGGGCCTGACGGCGGCGGTGCTCGGCATCGTCATCACGGTCGTCAGCATCATCGTGCAGCTCTCCAGCGAGCGGTACACGGGCGTCGCCGCGATGTTCCTCCGCGACAAGGTCAACGTCGCGGTGATGGCGTACTTCGTCATCGCCTGCGTCACCGGCGTCTGGCTCTCGATGGCCGTGCAGAGCGACTTCGTGCCGCGCGCCGGCATCCTCGCCATGCTCCTGTTCACGACCTTCGGGCTCGTCGTGATGCTGCCGTACTTCGTCTACGTCTTCCGCTTCCTCGAGCCGCAGAGCATCGTCGCGCGCATCCGCGCCCAGGCGCTCGACTCGGTCGTCCACGCCGTCTCGAGCGATCCCGCGACCGCCGTCGCCGCGCAGCCGGTCGTCCTCGCCGCGATGGAGGAGCTGACCGACATCACGTCGAACTCGATCTCGGGCAAGGACAAGATCATCGCGAGCCGCGCGGTCGACGCGATCAAGGACTTCGTCGTCGGCTACCTCGCGGCCAAGCCGCGCGCGCCCGACGCGTGGTTCCAGATCGGCCAGGGCATCCGCGACAACCCCGACTTCGTCGCGATGGATCCCGAGTCGCTGCGCGATCTCGAGCTGCGCAAGCACTGGGTCGAGTGGAAGGCGCTGCGCCAGTACCTCGGCATCTACAACGAGGCGCAGGCGCAGGGCCTCATGCCCGACATCAACTACCTCGTCGCGATCGACACGCGCTACATCGGCGAGGCGGCGCTCGCGCGCAAGGACGACGAGGTCGTGAACCTGGTCTTCCGCTTCATGAACTCGTACCTGCGCGCGACGCTCAACGCCAAGGCGGTGCGCACGGCGTACAACGTCCTCAACCAGTACCGGCTCCTGGTCGAGGCGATGGTGAAGGCCGGCCGCGACGACATCGCGTCGGCGGCCGTGGGCCACATGATCTACTACGGACGCACAAGCTACGACATGCAGCTCGGCTTCGTGACCGAGACCGTCGCCTACGACGTCGGCGCCCTCTGCGAGCTCGCCCATCACCACGGCGAGCGCGACGAGGCGCTGCTCGATCAGTTCCTCGATCTCGACCAGCCGCTGCGCGCGAAGAAGCAGGAGCACGGGCTCATCGGCATCCGCAAGGCCCAGGTCAAGCTTGCCTGCTATTACCTCGTCGCCGGCGCCGAGGACCGGGCCCGCCGGATCGCCCTGGACATGAAGGACGAGCCGGTCGAGCGGCGCCAGGCCATCCGCGAGCAGCTCGAGCGCGTCGAGTCGAAGGACTTCTGGGAGATCATCGACCGCGGGCGGAACTTCGAGTACATGCCCCCACCACAGCGGTCGCGGATGGCAACCTTCTTCTCGCTCTTCGGAGAAGAGTAGGCGGCGATAAGCCATACGAGGTAAGCTGATCAGGTGAAGACCCGCGTCATCCACCTCCAGGAGGGACAGGATCGCGCGGTCGCACGGAACCTGCGCACGGCCGTGATGATCGGCAAGCCGCAGGTGGTGCCGGGCAAGAAGGGCGCGCTCGAGGTGCTCGCCGACGTCTGGCGCGACGTGCGCGCCGTGATCACGAGCCTCGGCGCGCCGGGCGTCGCGGTCGTCGCCGTCGACACGCAGCGCGGCCGCGTCGCCGGGTCGATGTGCATCGCGGCGAAGCCCGGCATGGTGAACGCCGGCATCGTCGGGCGTCACGGACACTGCGATCTGTTCCTCGAGGGCGACGGCGCGCTGTCGCTGCGTCACCTCGTCGTGGTCGTCGATCCCCTGACGGCGTGGGACGGACCGGCGGCGGGGCCGGGCTGGGACGTTCGCTACCGGCTGATCGATCTGCGCACGTCGGGCGGGTTCCGCGACGAGGGCGGTCGTCAGCTCGAGGCCGCGACCGTCGAGGGACCCGCGTTCGTCTTCATCGGGCGCTACGCGCTCTATTGCTTCCCGACCGGCGCCGCCGACGCGTGGCCCGACGATCCCCGGGCCGCCATCGCGGCGTTGCCGGAGCGCCTCTACAGCGACGAACGCGACGCGGAGCCGGATCGCTGGCGGCGCGGGCGACACGCGCACAAGGGGCGCGATCAGTGGGCGGAGGGCAGCAAGGTGGAGGACCCGGAGCCGTTCTCGGACAGGCGCTCATCGGTGATCACGCGCGTGACCAGCGTGAGCGGTCCGTCGCGCGCACGCGTCGACGAGCTCGGCGAGGGCGACGAGCTGCTCGGCATGCTCGAGGTGCAGTCGCGGCTCGGCAGCGACTCGGTGCGCGTCGGCGCGGGAGGCGCGGATCGCGGGCTCCTGCTCGGTCGTTACAGCAGGTGCGACACGGCCGGTGCGACGTCGTTGTCGCTCGAGAAGATCTCCCGCGTGCACCTGCTCGTCGTGCGCATCGGCGACGACCTCTGGGCGATCGACACCGCGTCCACCAACGGCGTGGCCACCGGCGGCGCCGGCGTGCGCGTCCATCGGCTGCAGCCGGGTGACGAGCTCTCGCTCGCGGACGGTGTCGGCGCCGTGCGCTGGCGCCCGGTGCACTGACTCCTTCGGGTAGCGGTGGGGTGCTTGGCCTGACCGCTTGAAGACGCGGTGGGGACGATCACACGACGATCACGAGCCGATCGTCGACGGCGTGCAGCACGGTGGAACTATTCCAGCGCGTGGCCGAATTCGCCGGCGACCCGATTGATGAGCGCGCAGCCGCATGTTTGAAGAGAGATGACGGTCTGCAGTGGGCCGTGAGGACTTGGAGGAGTAACGATGGCGCAAGGAACTGTGAAGTGGTTCAACGATGCGAAAGGCTACGGCTTCATCTCCCGTGCCGAGGACGGAAAGGACGTGTTCGTCCATTATTCGTCGATCCAGGGCGAGGGGTTCCGCACTCTGACGCAGGGCCAGGAGGTCGAGTACACCGAGAACGCGGGGCCCAAGGGCCTGTTCGCGTCGGGGGTTCAGAAGCCGAGCAGCTAGAGCTTTCGAAGCGCGCTGCCGGGCGGTGCCGGGGGGGACCGTCAGGCGGCGCGCTCTACATCTAGGGACGGGGAAGGGGTCGGAGGGCCACCACGATCCGGGGGGAGCGTGCTGGCCCTTCGCTGTTTAATACGCTCAGCGCAGGATCTCCGTCGCGCGGTACTCGCCCGAGCGCGTCGGCGACAGGACGACGCCGAAGCGCTCCTTGCCGGTGACGAGCATGAGCACCATCGCGCCGTCCTCGACCTGCGCCGGGGTGCCGGTCTTCGCCGTGAACTCGGCGGGCGACAGCAGCTTCCACTCCTTCATCGGACCGCTCTCGACGAGCAGGCCCTCGTAGACGCCTTCCAGATCCTTCTGCGTCGCGGCCGCGACGCGACCGCCGGCCTTGAGCGGTAGCGCCGACACCCGGATCATGCGCGCCGTCGATCCCGACGTGAAGCCGGCGACCCACATGTTGGCGGCGTAGCTCGCCTGGCGATTGTTCGACACCGGCGGCGGCCTGGGCGTCGGGTTCTCCCCCTGCGGAGGCGGCGTCACCGGCGGTCCAGCGCTCTGGCCTCGCTTGGGCTTGATCGCGCCGACGAGCGCGGCGCCGTCGTCGAGCGGCTCGGCGCCGCCGGGGATCTCGGTGAGGATGTACGGCTCGACGTTGAACGTGCCGCACTGACGCCAGTTGCGATAGAAGCCCCAGCGCAGGTAGACGCGGCCGTCGACGGAGCGGATCGCCTCGGGCGGCTGCTCGTAGGGCGCCGCGGAGAGGACGGTGTCGATCGCGGCGACGTCGAACGTCAGCTTGCCCGAGGTCTTCGCGATCGTCGTCTTGTGCACGGTGCCGTCGGGGTTCACCGCGAGCTCGATCACCGTGAAGAGATCGAAGTCGTTCAGCTCGTGGCTCGACGACTTGCCGTCGAGGTCGGCGAGGAAGCCGAAGCCCCAGAGCTCGTGGATGCGGCGGTGCATGCGCGCGACGTACACGGCGAAGGGATGCGCGCGCGTCTTGAGCGCCGTCTGGTTGCCGGGGCGGACGTCGGGCGTGAAGTTCTCGAGCGAGCTCTTGATCGCCTCCATCTTGCGCTCCCAGCGCCCCTTCTTCGCCGTCATCTTCGCGCGCGCGACGACGCGCTCCTTCTCGGCGACGTCCTTGCCGACGATGCGCTCGTAGTCGTCGAGGTCGAGCTTCTTGTGCAGCCCGGCCGCGCCCTTGCGCCCGGTCTTCTTGCCGTCGCCCTTCTTCTCGTCGAGCAGGCGGCCGCGGCCGTCGATGCCGCGCATCGCCATGAGGCCGGGCTCCTTGGCGCCGCCGGTGCCCTCCTCGCCGTCGTCGCCTTCATCGCCCTCGATCTGGCCCCGCGCGTCGTCCGAGTCGCCGCTGTGATCGCTCGTGCGATCGACCTCGTTCCACTCCGACGTGTTCTCCTCGAGCTGCGCGATGCGCTCCTCGGGACCGCCGATCTCGGGGCTCGTCGTGTCGTCGGACTCGACCGACGGCGGCGCCTGGCCCTTCATCTCCTTCTCGAGGTTGGTCTCGGTCGCCGCCGACTCCTCGGCGACGTCGCGGTTCTTGTCGGAGAGGTGCGTCGCGTCCTCGGGCGCGTCCTTCACCTCGTTGTCGTCCGGCACCTCGACCATGCGCATGTTGGGCGGCGGCGGCGGGGGCGGCGGTTGCGGCTGCTGCGCCGCCTGATCCTCGGGCGGCGGAGGCGGCGGCGGCGGCGGCTGGATCTGGGCCTCGGGCGGCGGCGGCGGCACCTTCACCATCGCGAGCTCGATGGGAGGCTCCTCGAGCTTCTCGGCCTCGAACGGATCCTCCGGCCTCGGAGGCTGCGGGATCTTCACGTCGGGCGACGTCTCGATCGCGACCTCGATCTCGTCCTTCATCTTGCCGAAGCGGACGACGACCGCGCGATCGCGGAACATCATGAGCTCGCCGGAGAGCACGTCGTCGACGTGAGGCTCGAGGCCGCTCCAGCCTTCGAACGTCGCCTTCTCGCCGCGGATCACGGTGAGACCGGTCCAGCGATCGACCGGAACGGCCAGCGTGCAGATGACCTCGGCCTCGCCTGGCTTGGCGCAGCGCCCGTGCAGGTTCGCCTCGCCGATCAGGCTGACGTTCACGGACCCCGTGCCCTCGCCGGCGAGCGCGAGGGTGAGCGTCCACGGCTCGGGAGGCGGAACCGGACGCAGGAGGTAGTATCCGAGCGCGGCTCCGCCCTCCAGCACCACCGCAGCCGCGAGCGCAGGCAGGAATAGCCAGCGCTGTCGATAGCGACGGGGACGCACCACGGCTCAGTCTGACATGGCGCGGCGCCGTGGGGTGCTGCCTTCGGTCGCAGGCGCTAGCAGGCCTGTCGGCGGTGCGTCTCGCCGCGAGACGCCCTGATGGCGCGGGGAGTTACGGATCCTACAGCGGGCGCGCATCGACCGAGGTTGGACGCACGCCGGGCCCAAAGGGATGCCCGCAAGGAATGCCGGGCGCGCGGGTCACATCTTCCGGTAGACGCCCACGACGATCCCGATGATGTCGACCGACCGGAACTCGGCCTTTCGCACGTAGATCGGCGACATGTTCGAGTTCGCGGGCTGGAACCGGATGCGGTCCCCTTCCGGGAAGTACCGCTTCACCGTGGCCTCGCCCTCGATCATGGCGACGACGATGTCCCCGGGGCGCGCCGTCGCCGTCTTCTTCACGAAGACGTAGTCTCCGTCGAGGATGCCGTCCTCGATCATGGACTCGCCGACGATGCGGAGGCCGAACACCTCGCGGTGACCGCCGACCAGGACCCGATCGATGCGGACCGTGTCCTCGACGTTCTCGACGGCCAGGATGGGCTGACCCGCCGCGACGCGGCCGATGATGTCGATCTCGATGAGATCGTCGTCGCTCACGGGCGCGGCCATCGGGACCGCGTTCGCCAGCTCGCTCGTCTGGCTGGGCGATGGCGCGGTGCCGGTCCGGTGGCGACGTTCGGCGAGCGAGACCACGTTGTCGAGCGCAACCGGCCGCATCGCTCGAGACTTCAGGTCCTCCCGGCGGAGGTGGCCCTTCTTCTCGAGCGCCTTCAGGTGGTCGTTGACCCCGTTGGTCGACCTGATGCCGAAGTGCTCCCCGATCTCGCGCAACGTGGGCGGGAAGCCGCGCTCGTTGATCGAACCGGTAATGAAGTCGAGGATTTGCTGCTGGCGCTCCGTGAGCATGTCGGGCACGATGGGACCCCCGCGGTTACCTGAACGGATAGACCGTACTGAACGTCCACACACCCTGTCAATTTTTCTGGCCGGAATCTCGGCCGAATACATGCCGCCGATCCCGCGCTGGAAGTAGAGAACGCGAGTGAGAGCTCTCCTGGCCGTCGGTCTCCTCCTGGTCTGCGCCGTGGCGCGCGCCGACCTGGGAACGGCGTACCAGGCTGGCGACATCGCCGGCCTCCGGCGCGCCGGCGCCAGGTCCTCGCCCCCGGCGCCGGCGCGCCGGAGGCCGGCGA
>JAIOII010001086.1 GCA_019912685.1 Kofleriaceae bacterium | reverse complement strand
CCGCCGAGCTCGGCGGCGAGCGAGAGCACCGGCTCGTGCACGAAGAACAGCGCGATGGCGGCGAGCGCGAACGCGGCCGCCGCGAGGCCGGGGCGGCCCGCGGCCAGCGCGACGACGAGCGGTACGCCGAGCTGGGCATAGGCGCCGTGCTCGCGAGGGAGGAACCGGATGCGCATCACGCCACCATGGCATCTTCGCGTTCGGCGGCACGCCGGCCGGCGATGAGGTGCCAGGCGGTGATCGCCAGGAGGCCGGTGACGAACACGCCGATCAGGATCGACCCGAGCTGCGGCCAGCTCGTCGTCGTGAAGTTGGCGACCTGCTTCGAGCCGAAGATCGCGGGGGTGAACGGCTTCACCTTGAACGGCGCCTCGGGATCGAGGGTGTGCCCGTATGTGTACAGCTTGTAGATGAAGCGCCCGAACGCGAACACCGACACGTAGCCGGTGAGCACGAGCAGATCGATCAGCGCGCGCACGTTGCCGATCGCGGCGCAGCGCAGCGCGAGCACGAAGATGAGGCCGAGCGCGAACGGGATCCAGTCGAGGTCGGTGAGCTCGCGGCGATCGATCGTCTTCATGCCGATGTAGTGGTTGAGTGTGTTGATCTCCTTGATGTCGCGGCCCTCGTGGCCGCCCTCGACCTTGTGGGTGTAGATCTCCATCGACAGGCCCTTCGGGTACTGGGGCGCCTTCATCGAGATCTTCCAGAGCGGGTACGCGAACGAGAGCGCCAGCGGGATGACCAGCACGACCAGGGCGAGCCGCGCCATCGGAAAGAGCGGGCGATCGAGGAAGGCGTAGAAGCGGGCGATGGGGTTCTTCATACGAGGTCTCCTCGGCGGAACGCGAGGTATGCGCAGAGCCACGTGCCCGCGCCGACGGCGGCGGGCCAGAGGACGCCGAGCGCGTACAGCGCAGCGGGGCCGATGCGGTGGGCGAGGTAGAAGCCGACCGGGCCGAGGGTCGCCAGGTCGGGCTCGAGCCCGGAGAGGAGGGCCATGCGCGCGTCCTGCACCGGGTTGAGCGCGGCGAGCGTGAACACGGCCTGCGCGTCGAGGCGCCACTTGAGCAGGATGCCGATGAGCCCGAAGTCGAGGAGGGCGACGCCGAGCGCCCAGGCGAGGACGACGTAGGTCGTGACCCGGCCCGGGTTGCGCGAGAGCGTCGAGATGAGGATGCCGATGCCGGAGAACGCGGCGAGGAGCGCCGCGGCGACGACGAGCGAGCGCACGACGAACGGCCACGGCACCGCTTGCCCGAGCACGAGCTGGCCGTACGCGCCGAGCCCGACGAGCAGGATGACCAGCGGCGCGACGAGCACCAGGTAGCGCGTGAGCGAGACGCCGACGAACCATGCGGCGCGCGAGATCGGCTGGCTGAACAGGAGCTCGAGCGTGCCCTCGTCGCGCGCGCGGCCGACGACCGGCGCGAACATCGTGAGCGCGAGCAGCGGCAGGAGGAGCAGGAGCGCGTGGCAGACCGACAGCAGCACGCGGCCCATGCCGGTGAAGCCGAGCACCGTCGACTCGCGCAGGCCGACGAGGACGAACACGGCGGCGAGGACGAGGTAGGCGCCGGCGCAGAAGACGATCCAGCGCGAGCGCCGGACCTCGGCCAGATCGAGGCGCGCCGCGGCGAGCACCTGGCGGAGGAACGAGGCGTGCGTGGCCGCTGCGGCCGGGGCGACGCGCGGCGCGGCGGTGATGGCGACGTTCATGGGAGCCTCCGGCGGGCATCGTCGAGCGAGATGGCGCCCGGCGTGCCGGCGGGCACCGCGGCGAGGCCGTAGTCCATCGGCGTGGCGGCGCCCGGGGCGAAGCCGACCTCCTCGGGGGAGAGCCAGCGGTCACTCGTGCTGTCGTGGAACCAGATGCGGTGGACGTCGGGCCGCTGGTCCTCGACGTAGTGGAGGAGGCAGCCGGGGTCGTCGAAGGCGAGCACGTCGCCGCTCGTCGTCACGAGCTGCGCGGCGTACGCCGGCTCGCCCACGAGCATGCGGCAGTGCGCGCACGGCTCGCGGTTCCAGACGAGGTCGACGGGACCGTCGGGGAGCGGGCGCCCGCGCAGGACCAGCGCGGCGACCAGCCCGGCGACCGCGGCGACCGCGGCGACCGCCACGAGGATGCGGACCTTACGCATGGCGCGCCTCCAGGTCGACGCGATCGGTCTCGCGGATGACCACGTCGTCGAGCGCGCCGCCGATCCGCGCCAGCGCCGCCGGGAGGAGCTCGAGCTTCTCCGCGTGCGAGACCGCGCGCGTCCACCAGTCGCCGGTGCCGCGGGCGAAGCCGTTGGCCGCGAGCCAGTCGGCGGCGTCGCCGCGGTGACGCAGCTCGATGACCGCCTCCTGGCGGGCGGCGAGGTACACCGCGGCGGGGCCGTCGTACGCGACCTTGCCGTCGTCGAGGGCGACGACGTGGTCGACCAGCGCGCGCAGCTCGTCGAGGCGGTGCGAGCAGAGCACGAGCGTCACGTTCCGGATCGCGCCGACGCGTGCGAGGACGCGGGCGCGCGCGGCGGCGTCGAGGCTGGCGGTGGGCTCGTCGAGGACGAGCAGCTCGGCGGGCGCCGCCAGGGCAAGCGCGATGAACAGCTTCTGGCGCATGCCGCCCGACAGGCCGCGCACCGGCTGGTGGCGCACGCGATCGAGCTCGAGGCCGAGCTCGGCGGCGAGCTCGACCACGACGCCGCGCGAGACGCCGCGCAGGCCGGTCACGATCCGCACGATCTCGTCGACGGTGGCGCCGATCTGTGGCGTCACCTGCGGCACGTACGCGAGCCGCGCGGCGAGCTCGGGCCCGGTGCGCAGCGGCTTGCCGTCGACGAGGATCTCGCCCTCGTGCTCGACGAGCCCCATGATCGCGCGGGTCAGCGTGGTCTTGCCCGAGCCGTTGGGCCCGAGCAGCGCGACCCGCGCGCCGCTCGCGATGGTGAGATCGACGCCGGCGAGCGCCTGGCGCTTGCCGAACGACTTCCTGACGTGACGGAGCTCGAGGCGCACTAGCGGGCTCCTCGCTCGGCGATCGCGTCCATGCGCGGCGACGGATCGACCAGGAGCGTCTTGGGGTGGAACAGGGGATCGAGGTGCGACGCCGCGTCGGCCATGGCCAGGGCCGGCGTCCCGCGAAGGAAGCCGAGCTCGGGGCGGCGGGCGACGAGCTCGCCGGTGAACGAGCGCAGCTCGTAGGGAACGTCGCCGGTGCCGTCGCCGTCGAGATCGTAGCCGGCGTAGTCGTCGAACCAGTTGTCGCGCCACGCGACGTTCATCGCGTCGCCGCCGCCGTCGACCCGCACCTGCGCCTCGTTGCCGCCGAAGTCGTTGCCGGTGATCTCGACGCCGTGGCCGCTCGAGGCGTGGAAGACGATCGCGGTCCGGCACAGCCGCAGCTGGTTGCCCTCGATCGCGACCGCCTCGTCGCGCCGCTGCGGCGTCGCGTCGAGGTAGATGCCGACCTCGTCGCGCACCAGCAGGTTCTGCGCGATGCGCACGCTGCCCGAGTCCTTGAGGCCGATCGCGATGCCGGCGGCGCCGGCGGCGTTGGCGATCACGTTGCCGGTGAGCGCGACCTCGCGCGTGTACATGACGAACACGCCAACGGTGACGTCGAGGTAGCGGTTGTCCTCGACCTTGCTGCCGTGGCTGTACATGAAGTGCGTGCCGTAGCGCGCGCGCAGCACCTGGTTGTCGCGCACCGTCGCGGTGCGCGAGTACCAGACGACGAGATCGCGCCCATCCTCGACGAGGTTGCCCTCGATCACGGCATCGTCGGTCTCCCACAGCTTGATCGTGTCGCCGCGCTGGCCCACGGCCGGGTCGCGGCTGCCGATCACGTGGTTGCCGACGAGCCGCACGCGCCGACTCTGCTCGACGAGGATGCCGAACCCCGGCGCCTCGATCGTGAGGCCAGCGATCGTGACGTCGTCGGCGCGGATCGCGATCGCCGACTCGGTCGGGCCGGCCGCGAGGATCGTGCCAGGCGCACCCCAGAGCGTCAGCGGCTGCTTCACGACGAGCGGGCCGGCGTGGCGACCGGCGCCGAGACAGAGCGCGTCGCCCGGCGCCGCCGCCGCGATC
>JAIOII010001085.1 GCA_019912685.1 Kofleriaceae bacterium | reverse complement strand
GGGCGGGATCGGCCGCGGCGGCGGCTGCGGCTGCGCGCACGTCGGCGGCGAGGGCGCCGGGCAGGATGATCTCGGGGCTCGAGAAGAAGAGGTCGAGCGCGATGGCGCGCGGCCGCTGGGCGGCGAGGGCGCGGATCAGCTTGGCCCAGCCCCGCCGGGTCTGGAACACCTCGGGCGCCTCGCGCCGCGTCTGGTCGTCGAGCCCGACGATGACGATGCGCTGGTCGCGCAGCGGCTCCGGCCCCCTCAGACGAAATCTCAGGTCGATGCTCTGCCGCTCGAGACCCTCGGGCGGGTGCATGGTGAGGACCAGCACGCACGCCACGGCCGCGACCATCGCCGCGAACAGCGGCCAGTTCCGTGCGCTGGGGCGGCCTGCCATCGGCCGGGGCACGGTAGCAAGGGTTGAGCGGCTGTGGCCAGAAGCGTAGGCTCGGCTCACACCGCTCCGAGGGGGAGCCCATGGCCTCGACTATCCGGAACCTCGCGCTCTGTCTGTTCGGCGCTGCGCTCGTGGTCGCGTGCGGCGACAACCTCACGCCCACACCACAGCAAGACGTCGATGCACCGCCGACGCCGCCGGCCGTCTGCCCGAACGGCATGGTCGAGGCCGGCGAGGACTGCGACGACGGCGACATGATCGCCGACGTCACCTGCGACGAGAGCTGCCGCTTCACGTGCGGCAACGGCCGCGTCGACGACACGCTCGGCGAGCTGTGCGACACCGGCATCACGAGCGGAGAGGGCGAGTGCCCGTCGGCGTGCGACGACGGCATGGCGTGCACGCAGGACTCCCTCGAGAGCTCGCTGTGCACGGCGCAGTGCCTGAACGTCGCGATCACGGCGCCGGCCGATGGCGACGGCTGCTGCCCGACCGGCGCCAACAGCACGAACGACGACGATTGCCAGGCGATGTGCGGCAACGGCGTGCTCGAGTCCGGCGAGGTCTGCGACACGGGCATCGCGACCGGCGTCGGCGCGTGCCCGGCGACGTGCGACGACCTGATGTCGTGCACCGCCGACACGCTCATGAACGGCGGCTCCTGCCAGGCGACGTGCGCGAACGTCGACATCACGCAGCCGATGAACGGCGACGGCTGCTGCCCGCCCGGCGCCAACACCGGCAACGACGACGACTGCCTCCCCGGTTGCGGCAACGGCGTCGTCGACCCGGGCGAGACGTGCGACACGGCGATCACGACCGGACCGGGCCGCTGCCCGACGACGTGCACCGACGGCATGGTGTGCACGCGCGACGTGCTCGCCAACGACGGCACCTGCACGGCGGTGTGCACGTTCCCCGACATCACGCAGCCGATGAACGGTGACGGCTGCTGCCCGGCGGGGGCCAACAACAACAACGACAACGACTGCGCGCCGGTGTGCCGCAACGGCGTGGTCGAGCAGGGCGAGCAGTGCGACGACGGCAACAACGTCGACACCGACGCCTGCAACAACAACTGCCGCTTCAACATCACGGCGTTCCGCATGAACGATCTCGACGTGCGCGACCCGCACGTCTACGTGGACTTCATCGGCTGCCGCGACGTGACCGACACGCAGCTCGTCGGCTTCTCGGTCAACAACGAGCTCCAGACCAACATCCAGACCGACGGTGACGGCGACGGCCTGCTCGATCTGTCGATCGCGCTGGTGTTTCGCCAGTTCTCGCAGGCCGGCGGCACGACGCAGGACGTGGAGCTGCACTTCCCCGACTGCACCGCGCCGATGAGCTCGACCGTGTGCACGGCGAGCGGCTCGCAGGTCGTGATGGCGACGGCGACGAACATGGCGAGCGGCACGTGCCTCGTGCCGCTCCCCGGCACCGTCCGGCCGTACTCGCCCGCGGTGAGCACGCCGAGCGGCCCGTGCTTCGTGACGAGCGCCGTGACCGTGACGATCGACCTGGGCGGCATCCCGATCACGCTGCGCGACGCGCGCATCGCGGGGACGTACGTGGGCAACCCGGCGACGACCCTGTCGAACGGCCTCTTGATGGGCTTCATCAGCGAGGCCGACGCCAACGCCACGATCATTCCGGATAGCTTCCCGCTCGTCGGCGGCGAGCCGCTGTCGTCCTTGCTGCCCGGCGGCGCCGGCAACTGCCGCACGTCGGGCGGCTTCTCCGACAAGGACGTGAACAACGGCGTGATGGGCTGGTGGTTCTATCTGAACTTCCCGGCCGCGCGCCGCCCGTTCACGTGATCGGCTCGCGTTGCTTTCGGCAACGCGCCGCCCCGATCCGCCCCACGTCGCCGCACCGCGCCACCTGACACTTCGCCGATCTGCGGTGCGCACGAGCCTTGCTCAGCTCGCGGGCGTGCGGCGGCTGCTCCTCTGCCTGTTCGCGCTCACCGGGTGTCCGGCGGCTCAGGATCCGCCCGGCGCCGACCCCGACGCGGCCGACGTCGTCCCGTTCGCGCCGCCGCGCGGCGCCACGTGGGACCCGGCCGGCGCCGCGCTCCACTTC
>JAIOII010001084.1 GCA_019912685.1 Kofleriaceae bacterium | reverse complement strand
GCCGCGCTGGTGCTGCGCTTCCTCGTCGCCGGCGCGCGCGATCCCGTCGTCGACCCGGCGCATGGCCTCGCGCACGTCCTCGAGCAGGAGCTGCCCCGCGGGCGCGAGGACCAGGTGCCGGCCCTGCCGGCGGAACAGCGAGATGCCCAGCGCGGCCTCGAGTTGCTTCACGCTGCGCGACAGCGCCGACGCGCTCACGTGAAGGTGCTTCGCCGCGGTGGGCAGGTGCTCGGTCTCGGCGACGGCGCGAAACGCCGGCAGCCAGCTCCACAACCCGGAGAGGCGGGCGGTGCGATCCACGCGGGCAGGGTGCGCGTTCGTTGCGGAAAACGCAACAGTCACTGAACAACGTTGCGCGTGACCGGATGGTGGCGGCGGCGTACTGGTGGCGGAGGTTCTTCATGCGCACACGATGGTTCTCGCGAGATCTGGGTACGATGATCGTGGTTCTGGCCGCCGCCTGTGGTGACGGCGGCGGCGGCGACGGCGGCGGCACGTCCGACGCGCAGCTCCCGCCGACGGGCGCGGCGCAGGTTCGCGCCTGGATCGAGGCCGGCCACTACCTCGACTGGCGATGCGAGCCGGCGGGGCACGACGCGCGCGATCCGTCGCCCCATGGTCGCAACCGCATCTGCAACAACGACGCGATCACGGCCGGCAGCGGCGACTTCCCGCTCGGCGCGGCGGCGGTCAAGGAGCTGCTCGACTCGAGCGACAACATCATCGGCCACGCCGTCTATCGCAAGGACGCGGCGGGCGCCGGCGGCGCGGGCTGGTACTGGTACGAGGACGTGAACGGCGACGTCGTGGCCGACGGCGCCGGCACCGCCGGCGTCCCGCGCGACGTGTGCGCGGACTGTCACTCGCACGCCGAGCGTGACTTCGTCTTCACGATCGTCCCATGACGCGGAGGTGGATCGTCCTCGTCGCGGCGGCGCTCGCGCCGGCCTCGCACGCCGCCTGCGTCGCCGCCGACGAGCGGCCGGCCGCATGGACCTACGTGCACGCGGCGATCATCGCGCCGTCCTGCGCCACGGCGGGGTGTCACTCGACCCTCGCCGCCGCCGCGTCGATCGATCTCTCCTCGGCCGAGGGCGCGTACACCTTCCTCACCGGGCGCATCTGCGGCGAGCCGGTGACGCCGGCGTCGCCGCCCAGGAACTACGTCGATCCGGGCAGCCCGGAGTACTCGCAGCTCGTCTATCAGCTGCGCGGTGTCGGCCGGCCGCGGATGCCGCCCGACGTGCCGCTGCCCGAGGTGGAGATCGAGCTCGTGGAGCGCTGGATCGCGGAGGGCGCGCGATGCGACTGATGGCCCTCGCCGCCGTCGTGCTCGCGTCCGTCGCCGCCGGCGACGCCGCCGCGTATCCGCGGTTCCAGCTCGCGACCGGCGTGACGAGGTGTCAGGACTGCCACCTGTCGCCGGGCGGCGACGGACGCGAGCACGACGGCGGCGAGGGCCATCAGTCGCATCGCGCGCCCTCCGCGATCCAGCGCTCCACGAGCTCGATCTCCACCTCGGGCAGCCCGGAGT
>JAIOII010001083.1 GCA_019912685.1 Kofleriaceae bacterium | reverse complement strand
GCTCGCCGGCGGCGCCGCGCGGCACGCGCAGGCGGACGAGCGCGGTCTTGTGCTCGCCGGCGGAGAAGGCGCCCATCGGGATGATCGTCTGGCTGCCCGTGCCCACGGTGACGCGATCGAAGACGTGGTCGGCGAAGACGCCGGGCGCGAGATCGATGACGAGCTCGGCCTGGTTGGCGACCGTCCTGGTCAGCGTGCTCATCTCCTTGTCGAAGATGACGGGCAGGTTGTCGGCCTTCTCGACGAAGTAGTGGCCGCCGTTGGAGTCGCGGGCGAGCGCCGACATCAGGCGCTCGTCGTAGTCGACGTCGACGCCGACCGTCGTGATCGACGCGCCGAGGCGGCGGATGTCCTCGGCCTGGCGCTTGAAGCCGGACAGGTCGCGGATGCCGGCGGTGGCGAGGCCGTCGGAGAGGAGCAGGATGCGGCTCACCATGCCGGGGCGCTGGCCGAGCATCCGCATGCCGGCGTCGAGGCCGCACGAGATGCACGTGTCGTTGCTCGCGCGCGGGAAGGCGAGGCGCTCGAGGAGACGGGCGCGCGAGGTGGCGTCGATCATCGTCGGCGACACGAGCACCTGCGCGCTGGTGTCGTAGGCGACGAGGCTGACGATGTCGCCGTCGCGCAGGCGCTCGATGGCGCGGCGCGTGGCGGCGATGGCGTTGGCCATGCGCTTGCCCTTCATCGAGCCCGACTTGTCGACGACGATGGCGAGGTTGAGCGGGACGCGGGCGGCGCTGCGGCCGGCGTCGGCGGAGACGTCGACGAAGAGGAAGGTCTCGCTGTCGGCGTCGGCGGGGAGGACGGGGTGGCCGAGGCGGCCTTCCATCATCAGCGTCTTGCCGGCGGTGAAGTGGGAGCGATCGATCGTGGGAGGAGGCGGCGTCTTCGCGCCCGGAGCGCTCGGGCCGGGCTCCGCGGGATCGGCGGGGCCGGCGATCGTGGCGCGCGCGCCCTGCGCCGGGTCGATGGACACCCAGACGGCGGCGCCGGTGGCGATGGCGCTGGTTGCGGCGAGGGTCAGGAAGGTCGAGAGCTTCACGACGGGGCCTCCTCAACGGGTGTCGAACGCATGGTGCGGCGGATCGGTCTCTCGGGCCTGCAAGGCGTGTGTAAGTCGCGAGAGCAGGTCGGTTCCGGCGGGCGCGGCCTCGGCGCCGATCATCACGAAGAGGCTGTCGCACCCCACGTGGACGGGGCCTGCGGGCGTGGCGAGGGTGGCCGTGCCCGGGGCGACGGCGATGACCTCGCTCGACCACACCACGCGAACGGCGCCGGCGGGCTCGAGCGCGGTCACGCGGTGGTGCTCGAGGATCGGCGGCTTCTCGGTGCGGACGGTGAGCATCCAGCGCGCGAGCAGCTCCTCCTTCGTCGTCTCGGCGAGCCACAGCCGGGGTGGGGCGGCGCCGGTGGGCGCGGCGTCGAGCACGAGCTTGCCGCGGGGGAAGCTCTGGATGCTCGAGGCGATCGTGCCTGCTCGAGGGTGAGCGCGCGCAGGCCGCGGGCGCGCGC
>JAIOII010001082.1 GCA_019912685.1 Kofleriaceae bacterium | reverse complement strand
CACGACCGCCGCGGCGCCCGCCTCGGCCGCGCGGCGCGCGTCGTCGGGGCGAACGACGCCCTTCACGATGATCGGCAGGCGCGTGCGCTCGCGCAGCCACGCGACGTCGCGCCACGAGAGCGAGGCGTCGAGGAGCGACGCGAAGTACGCGGCCAGCCCCGACTCGGCGACCTCGCCGGGCCGCGCCGCGATCACGTCGCCGTCGACGTTGGCGAGCGCGAGCCCGTCGGGCAGCGTGAAGCGGTTGCGCACGTCGCGATCGCGTCGGCCGAGGAGCGGCGCGTCGACGGTGAGCACGAGCGCCTCGGCGCCGGCCGCCTCGACGCGCCGGACCAGCGCCTCGGTGCGTGCGCGATCGCGGTAGACGTAGAGCTGGAACCAGACCGGGCCGCTCGCCGCCGCGATCACGTCCTCGATGCGCGTGTTCGAGAGCGTGCTGAGGATCATCACGGTGCCGGCCTCGCCGGCGCCGCGCGCGGTCGCGACCTCGCCGTCGGGGTGCGCGAGCCTGTGGAACGCGGTCGGCGCGACCAGCACGGGCAGCGCGACGCGGCGGCCGAGGACCGTCGTCGACAGGTCGCGCGCCGCGACGTCGACCAGCACGCGGTAGTGGAGCGAGAGCGCGCGGTACGCCTCGACGTTCCGCCGCAGCGTCACCTCCTCGTCGGCGCCGCTCGCGTAGTAGTCCCACGCCAGCTTCGGCAGGCGCGCCTCCGCCATCGCCTCGAGATCCGCCAGGGTGAGGAGGTCGATCATCTCGCCTCGCTCGTGATGAAGAAGCACTTCTCGAGGCACGGCGCATCGGCCGGCAGCCGCGCGGTGCGCCCGGCGCCGGCGTCGAGCCGGTCGACGCGCGCGTGCACGTACAGCCCCCGCACCTCGTCCTCGGGCACCGCGAACGGCGGGCCGTCCATCAGCTCCTGCGGGTACTCGAGCGTCACGAGCAGGACCGGCGCGGCGGCGGCGAGGGCGCGCTGGTGCGCGGCGTAGCGCGGGCGCAGCTCGGGCGGCATCGCGATGAGCGCCGCGCGATCGTAGACCGCGTCGATCGGCCCGACGAGCGCCGCGTCGGTCGCGAACCAGTCACCGGCGAGGATCGTGATCGCGCCGGCGGTGTAGGCGACGAACGCGCCGCGCCGCTCGACCTCGGGCGTCACGCCCTGCTCCGCGAAGAACTGGCGCACGGCGTCCTCGACGAGCTCGACGCCGACGACGGCGTGGCCCTGCCCGGCGAGGTAGGCCAGGTCGACGGCCTTGCCGCAGAGCGGCACCAGCACGCGACGCGCGCCCGCGAGGCGCCCGCCGTGCTTCTCGAGGTAGTGGTTCGGCTTGCCCTCGTGAAAGCCGATGCGGCCCTCGGCCCAGCGCGCGATCCAGAACGACGGTTCCACGCCGGGACTGTAGCCCGGAAGAACTTCGATCAGGCCTCGAGGATCACCTCCGGGCGCGGCCCCGTGCCGAGGTGGTCGTAGCTGCCGTCGGGCAGGCTGATGACGCCGTACGGCCGGAAGTACGTGCGCGCGTTGTGCGCGGCGATCCACGCGTCGTCGATCGCGATCCACTCCATCGCCCTGCCCGACCACCGCTTCGTCTCCTTGTGCTTGGTCCCGTCGGCCGCGATGCGGAACATCGGCCGGTCGCCGTGCGCGTGGTCGATGACGAACAGCACCGTGTGGTGCCACAGGCGCCAGGTGCCGTCGGCGCGCCGCGAGGACTGGCCGCAGACGAGGAACGTCGGCAGCTCGCGGCGGCGATCGAAGAGCTCCTGGATGTCGAGCCCGCGCGCGTGCGGGTTGCGCGCGCGCGTGGCGCCGCTGGTCAGGATCTGGCGGCAGAACGGCCCGTAGCCGCGGTACCTGCCGACGCCCGGCTTCGTGCGCTCGAGGTTCGGCTGCTCGCAGATCTCGAACAGGCTCGGGATGTTGCCGGCGTGCGTGTAGTCCTCGTCGTAGCGGAGGAGCCAGCCGAGGAAGAAGTTGGTGAAGCTCGAGCAGTGGAAGCTCGCGTAGGTGCCGCCGGGCGCGCTCGACCACGCCGTCGAGTCGAGCCGGCCGGGCCCCTTGGTGACGATCCACCTGCCGTCGCGAAACAGGCCACGCCCCGGCCCGTACTTCACCGGCTGATCGGTGTGTCTGCCGGTGAGCGTGTCGACGAGCCCCGTGAAGTCCTGCCACGTCGCCGCGTCGCACGGCACCAGGGCCTGCGCGACCGCCACGGCGCCGGCGCCGACCTGCGGCGGCTGCGGCTGCACCGCGTCGTGGAACGGCTCGGTCTCTTTCATCACCAGCGCCTGCGCGAGCGCACCGACGGTCTCGGCGCCGACGATGCCGTCGACGTCGATCGCGTCGGTGTCGCGCTGGAAGGCGAGCACCTCGTCACGCGTCCGCGCGCCGAAGATGCCGTCGATGTCGCCGACGTCGTAGCCGAGCGCGCGCAGTTGCAGTTGCAGGAGGCGCACGGCGGCGCCACGACTGCCTTGTCTGAGCAGCTCCATGAGAATCCCCCCTATCGTCATGACAGCACCCTGCGCCGGGCGCGTGAATCCTCCCGCTCGGGTGATAGCCTGCCCGCGTGCGCGTGCTCCGGCTGATCGAGGTCCAGCGCGCGCGGGAGTGCATCGTCGCCTCCTGCGCGCTCGACGACCTGCGCTTCCACTTCACCGTCTGGTACGAGGACGTCGACCTCGACGCGCTCGCGGCGCGTCACGGCGCCGAGCTGCTCGACCGGATCGCCTTTCACGTCGCCATGTTCCAGGTGAACGCGGTCGCGAGCTTGCGCCCGGATGCGATCGAGCTCGGCCCGTGGGCGCGCTTCGCGACGCCGGCCTTCCTCACGCTGTGGCAGACCGTCTCCAGGAACGTCTGGGGTCAGTGGAGGTGGGAGCACGCGTTGCCGCACTACGCCGGGCCCGCGTTCGTCGACGTGCCCGCGGCGGTGGCGCCGGCGCGTCCGGCCCACGTCGAGCGCGGCGCCGTCGACTGGCTCGTGTTCTGCGGCGGCGGCAAGGACAGCCTCGTCGCGCTCGAGCTGTTCGAGCGCGGCGGGTTGCCGTTCGCGACGCTCGGGTACGCGCACTCCATCTACGGCGCGGCCGCGCCGCAGCACGCGCTGCTCGAGCGCGTGGCCGGCGCGACCCGGCGGGTGCGCGGCGAGCGGCAGTGGATCATCGATGACTTCCTCGACGCCCCGATCGCCGCGCTACGGCCGTCGCTCGGCGTGAAGTCGCTGCTCGCCGCCGAGACCCCGGCGTCGGTGTTCGCCGCGCTGCCGATCGTGCTCGCGCGGGGCTACCGCGGCATGGTGGTCGCGCACGAGCACAGCGCCAACACCGGCAACCTGATCTGGGACGCGACGGGCGAGGAGGTCAACCACCAGTGGGGCAAGGGCTGGGAGGCGGAGCGCCTGCTCGACGCGTACGTGCAGCGCGAGCTCCTCGCCGGCGTGCGCTACTTCAGCGTGCTCCAGCCGGTGCACGACGAGGTCATCTTCGAGCTGCTCGCGCGCGACGCCGCGCTCGCCCCGCGCACGCACTCGTGCAACCTGCAGAAGCCGTGGTGCGGCGCCTGCGCGAAGTGCGCGTACGTGTGGCTGCAGATGGCGGCGCACCTGCCGCCCGAGATCGTCGACGAGACGTTCCGCGGCCGCGGCGACATCGGCGAGCACGCCGCGAACCTGCGCTGGTTCCGCGAGCTCCTCGGCCTCGCCGAGCACTCGCCGTTCGAG
>JAIOII010001081.1 GCA_019912685.1 Kofleriaceae bacterium | reverse complement strand
GCGTCGACCAGCTCGGCGGCGACGGCGTTGCCGCCCTGCGGGTGCTGCTGGAGCTCGGCGATCATCGCGTCCGCGCGCGCCGGATCCTCCTGCATCAGGAGCGCCAGCGTGTCCGGGTCGGGCAAGCCGGCGTGCGGGCCGGCGTCGCCGACGACGGGCGCCGCCGCCGGCGGCAGGGTCGAGCCATCCGGAACGGCCCCCTCGTGATCGGCTCCCACGCGCTCCATCATGGGCAGGTAGAGCCACGAGCGCCCCGGTTGTGACCGTGCCGCGTGGCGTCATGCAATACTGCCGCGGACATGCAGACGGTCGAGTACCTCGTCGTCGGCGCCGGCATGAGCGGCCTCGGCTTCACGGCCTGGCTGCGCGCCGAGGCCGCCGCGCGTGGCCGTCCGCTGCCCGAGGTGCTGGTGCTCGAGGCCGACGACGAGCCCGGCGGCTACTGCAAGACGATCGAGCAGGACGGCTTCGTCTGGGACTTCTCGGGCCACTTCTTTCACTTCAAGCACAAGGACATCGAGGCGTGGCTGCGCGCGCGCATGGACGGCGAGGTGCGCACGGTCGCGCGCCGCGCCGCGATCCGCGTCGCCGGCCACGACATCGACTTCCCCTTCCAGAAGAACATCCACCAGCTCCCGCACGACGACTTCCTGTCGTGCCTCCACGATCTCTACTTCCGCCACGAGGACGGCCCCGACGCGACCCCGGGCTCGTTCAAGGAGATGCTCTACCGCCGCTTCGGCCGGAGCATCGCCGAGATGTTCCTCGTGCCGTACAACCAGAAGCTCTACGCGACCGACCTCGATCGCCTCGACCAGGACGCGATGGGCCGCTTCTTCCCCCACGCCGACATCGCCGACATCATCCGCAACTTCAAGCACCCGGACAGCGGCGGCTACAACGCGACATTCACGTACCCGGCGCACGGCGCGATCGAGTACGTGCGCGCGCTCCTGCGCGAGGTGCCGTCGTCGCAGCTCGCGCTCGGCGAGCGCCTCGTGTCGATCGATCTGCGCCGGCAGCTCGCCCTCACCACGAAGCGCGAGCTCGGGTTCAAGCGCCTGGTGTCGTCGGCGCCCTTGCCGCGGCTCCTCGCCGCGTGCGGCGTCGAGCACGACGCGACGGCGTTCACCTGGAACAAGGTCCTCGTGTTCAACCTCGGCTTCGATCGCAAGGGCAAGGAGGGGCTCCACTGGATGTACTTCCCGGACCCCGACGTCGTCTTCTACCGGGTCGGCTGGTACGACAACATCCTCGCCGGCGATCGCATGAGCCTCTACGTCGAGATCGGCGCCGACAAGGACGCGGAGCTCGACGTGCCGCGCCTGCGCGAGCGCGTGCTCGCCGACCTCGAGCGCGAGGGCCTCGTCGACGGCCACCTGCTCGTCTCCGAGCACGCGGTCGTGCTCGACCCGGCGTACGTCCACATCACCCAGGCGTCGATGGCCGAGCATGCGCGCGTGCGCCGGCTGCTCGAGGCGGCCGGGGTCTACTCCGTCGGGCGCTACGGCGGATGGACGTACTGTTCGATCGAGGACAACCTGGTCGAGACGCGCGCGCTCGCCCGCACCTTCGGACCGCTCCTGTGAACCCCAGCACGCCCGGCACGCCTGGCACGCCTGGCACGCCTCTCCGGCAGACCGTGATGAACCTGGTGCGTCGCGCGCCGGCGCCGCTGCGCGTCGACCTGAGCGGCAAGACCGCGGTGGTCACCGGCGCGACGAGCGGCATCGGCAAGGAGGCGGCGTGGGAGCTGGCGCGCATGGGCGCGCGCGTCACGCTCGTCGGCCGCACGCGCGACAAGGCCAGGGCGGCGCTCGAGGAC
>JAIOII010001080.1 GCA_019912685.1 Kofleriaceae bacterium | reverse complement strand
CGGCGCGATCGGCGGCGGCGGGCCCTCGACCGACGAGGGCGGCGCGATCGGCGCCACGATGCCCGGCTGCGCGCCGGCGGGAGACGGCGTCGCGAGGAGTACGGCCAGGGCCACGGCGAGCACGGGTGCGACGGCGAGCGGACGCATCCACGCTCGCGGTTGCAGCCGCCGTGCCTCGTGCCGCGGGTATCCGCGGCTGCGCACTCGCGCGAATCCACGGCGGTCGAACCTTCGCCGCCGCGCGCCCGTCGTCGGGGATTCATCAGCGACGTGTCAGCCGCGTCGCGCTCCTCGCCGGCCGGCGCGCGCCGCCACCGCGAGCCAGACGACGGCGATCGTCAGCCCGCCGGCCTCGCGCATCTCCTCCACCTTGCCGCCCTTCTCCGACATCTTGCGCCAGAAGTCGGTCGCCTCGACGTGGCCGGCGACCGAGTACCAGAGCCACCCGGCCCACGCGGCGCAGACGAGCGCCACGACGGTCGCGGCGACCCATCCGCCGCGGACGTGCAGCGCGGCCAGGGTCGCCACCGCGGCGGCGACGTAGATCGCGATCCAGATCCCCGGATCCGGGTCGTTGTACTGGAGCCCCGCCGACAGGAGGAACAGCGCCGCGAAGAGGACGTTCGCCGCGACGAGAATCCCGGGGTGCTTCACGGCGGCAGCATACCGTGCCAGAGTCGCCCGAAATCATGCGCATGATCCTCATCGGACCACCCGGCGCCGGCAAGGGTACCCAGGCCGCGCGCCTCGTCGACAAGCTCCAGATCCCGCACATCTCGAGCGGCGACATGCTGCGCGCCGCGGTCAAGGAGGGGACGAAGCTGGGGCTCGAGGCCGATGGCTACATGAAGGCGGGCAAGCTCGTCCCCGACGACGTCGTGATCGGCATGATCCTCGAGCGCATCGCCAAGCCCGACGCGGCCGGCGGCTTCATGCTCGACGGCTTCCCGCGCACGATCCCGCAGGCCGAGGCGCTCGAGGGCGCGATGGCGAAGGCCGGCGTCACGATCGATCGCGTGCTGCTCATCGAGGTGCCGGACGAGCTGCTCGTCGAGCGCGGCGTCGGCCGCCGCAACGATCCGCTGACCGGCAAGATCTACCACCTCAAGTTCGATCCGCCGCCGTCGCAAGACGTCGCCGAGCGCCTCGTCCACCGCAAGGACGACACCGCCGAGGCGATCACCGAGCGGCTCAAGTACTACGGCTCGTGGACGTCGCCGCTCATCCCGTTCTACGACGCGAAGGGTGTCCTTCGTCGCGTCGACGGGGTCGGCACGCCCGACGAGGTCACCGCGCGGATCACCACCGCGCTCGCGAGCTAGCCATGCCTGCGTTCGATCACAACTCCATCGATGCCCGGTGGCAGGAGCGGTGGGCGCGCGATCGCGCCTTCGCCACGCCGACGGATCGCACCAAGCCCAAGTACTACGTGCTCGACATGTTCCCGTACCCGAGCGGGTCGGGTCTGCACGTCGGCCACCCCAAGGGCTACACGGCCACGGATGTCGTCGCGCGCGCGCGGCGCATGATGGGCTTCAACGTGCTGCGCGTGATGGGCTGGGACAGCTTCGGCCTCCCCGCCGAGCGCCAGGCGGAGAAGGAGAACATCCACCCGCGCATCATCACCGACCGCAACATCGCCACGTTCAAGGCGCAGCTGTCGAAGCTCGGCCTCTCGTACGACTGGGAGCGCGAGCTCGCGACCAGCGACCCGCGCTACTACAAGTGGACGCAGTGGATCTTCCTCAAGCTCTGGGAGAAGGGCCTCGCGTACAAGGCCGAGGTGCCGGTCAACTTCTGTCCGGCGCTCGGCACCGTCCTCGCCAATGAAGAGGTGAAGGACGGCAAGTACATCGAGACCGGTGATCCGGTCGAGAAGCGGTTGATGAAGCAGTGGATGCTGCGCATCACCGCGTACGCCGATCGCCTCATCGACGATCTCGACGGGCTCGACTGGCCGGCCGGCACCATCGCGATGCAGCGCGAATGGATCGGCCGCTCGATCGGAGCCAACGTCGACTTCGCGGTCTTTGCTGGGTCCGGCGGCTCCGACCAGAACATCCAGGTGTTCACCACGCGCCCCGACACGCTCTTCGGCGGCACGTACGTCGTGCTCGCGCCCGAGCATGCGCTCGTCGACGTGATCACGACCGCGGACCACCGCGCCGCGGTCGAGGCGTACCGCGTCGCGACCAGCAAGCGCAGCGAGCGCGATCGCACGATCGAGGCCGCGGACGCGCCCAAGACCGGCGTGTTCACCGGCGCCTACGCGGTGAACCCGGTCAACGGCAAGCAGATCCCGATCTGGGTCGCCGACTACGTGCTCGCGTCGTACGGCACGGGCGCGGTGTTCGCGTGCCCGGCGCACGACGAGCGCGACTGGGCGTTCGCGACCAAGTTCGGGCTGCCGATCATCGAGGTCGTGAAGGGCGGCGACGTCGCCGAGGCGGCGTACACCGGCGACGGGCCACACGTGAACAGCGACTTCCTCGACGGGCTCACCATCGAGCCGGCCAAGGAGAAGGTGATCGCGTGGCTCGCCGAGCGCGAGCGCGGCGAGAGGAGCGTGCGCTACCGCCTCCGCGACTGGCTGTTCTCGCGCCAGCGCTACTGGGGCGAGCCGTTCCCGACCATCGAGCTCGAGGACGGCACCGTGAAGGTGTTGCCCGAGAGCTCGCTGCCGGTGGTGTTGCCCGAGCTCGATGACTATCGCCCGTCTCCCGACGGGCGCCGGCCGCTGGCGCGCGCCGAGAGCTGGTTGCACACGACCGATCCCGAGACGGGCAAGCCGGCCGTGCGCGAGACCAACACGATGCCGCAATGGGCGGGCTCGTGCTGGTACTACCTCCGCTTCCTCTCACCGGACCGCGACGACGTCGCGTGGGATCCCGAGGAGGAGAGGTACTGGATGAACGTCGACCTCTACGTCGGCGGCTCCGAGCACGCGACGCTCCACCTCCTCTACGCCCGGTTCTGGCACAAGGTGCTCTACGACTGCGGCCTCGTGCACACGAAGGAGCCGTTCCAGCGCCTCTTCCACCAGGGGATGATCCACAAGACGTCGTTCCAGGACGAAGGCGGCAAGTACTACTACGACCACGAGGTCGAGAAGCGCGACCTCGCCTGGCTCGTGAAGGCGACCGGCGCGCCGGTGAAGACCGCCTTCGAGAAGATGTCGAAGTCCAGGTACAACGTCGTCAACCCCGACGACATGTGCGAGGAGTACGGCGCCGACGCGCTCCGCCTCTACGAGCTCTTCATGGGCCCGCTCGAGGACGGCATCGAGTGGATGACCGACGGCGTCTCGGGCTGCCGCCGCTTCCTCGATCGCGTGTGGCGGCTCGCGCTCGACGAGGAGACCGGCGGGCCGAGCGGCAAGCTCGCCGACACGGCGGTGGGCGATCAGCGTGACGTGGAGCGCGCGCTCCACCAGGCGATCAAGCGGGTCACCGAGGCGGTCGAGAGCCTGCGCATGAACGTCGCCATCGCCGACATGATGGTCTTCGTCAACGAGGCGACCAAGGCGACGACGATCCCCAAGGAGTGGTACGAGCAGTTCCTGCGGATCCTCTCGCCGTTCGCGCCGCACGTCGCCGAGGAGCTGTGGGAGCGGCTCGGTCACCGCACGTCGATCGGCGCCACACCGTGGCCGGCGTTCGACGAGGCCAAGCTCAAGCGCGACACGATCACGATCGCGGTGCAGGTGCAGGGCAAGCTGCGCGGCACGATCGACGTCCCCGCCGACGCGGCGGAGGCGGACGTGCTCGCGGCGGCGCGCAGCGAGCCCAGGGTCGTCGAGTTCATCGCCGGCAAGCCGATCAAGCGCGAGATCTACGTCAAGGGCCGCCTCGTCAACCTGGTGATCTGATGACCACGAAAGCACCGCGCGAGTTCATCCCCGTCGGCGTCGGCGTGCTCACGGTGTCCGACACCCGGACGCTCGCCGACGACCGGAGCGGCGCGCTCGCCGCCAGTCTCCTCGAGGGCGCCGGCCATCGCATCGCGGCGCGCGCGATCGTGAAGGACAACCGCGACGTGATCCGCGCGCAGCTCCAGGCGTGGATCGCGGACCCCGAGGTCGAGGTCATCATCGCGACCGGCGGCACCGGCGTGACGCCGCGCGACGTGACGCCGGAGGCGCTGGCGCCGCTCGTCACCAAGCCCATCCCGGGTTTCGGCGAGCTGTTCCGCTGGATCTCGTTCCAGGAGATCGGGACCTCGACGATCCAGAGCCGCGCCGAGGGCGCGCTCTGTGATCGCACGTACGTCTTCCTCCTGCCCGGATCCCCCGGCGGCGTGCGCACGGCGATGGAGAAGATCCTCCTGCCGCAGCTCGACCATCGGCAGGCGCCGTGCAACTTCGTCGAGATGCTCCCGCGCATCCGCGGCGAACGTGAAGATGAGCCTGCCGCTCCCGTGATACCGTCGCCGTAAGGGGTGCCATGTCGCTCGAGGCCGCGCTGAACCGGGCGTTGTCGATCCGGCTCAACCTGCAGATCACGCTGTCACGGCTGCCGATCGTCGAGGAGTGGATGGACATCCACCTCGATCGCTGGCTCGAGCACGTCCCGACGCCGCCGGAGATGCCGATGGGCTACGTCGTCAGCTACCTGGCGATGCTCGGCTCGGACCTCAAGCGCATGTGGTGGGGCGCGTGGGGCGATCCGGCGGGGATGGTCCCGAAGATGGCGGACTACCTGAAGCTCTGCAACATCGCCAAGAGCGACGCCGCGATCCTCGACGCGATGGGCGAGAAGCTCGAGCCGCGCCTCGTCGGCTCGTGGGTCGGCGTGTGGGGCGGCAAGGTGACGACGGGCTGGCACTTCATGGATCCGAAATCGTGGGAGCACGTCGAGCCGCTGTTCGGCACCCACGAGGCCAAGTTCAAGATCAAGAAGTGGGTGCACGACCGCAACATCGAGCGGGTCGAGCGCTTCAGCCAGTCGATCGGCGAGAACGCGTACAGCGAGATCGAGCTCGCCGAGCCGGGCGACGACGTGAACGCCCAGGTCGAGGCGATGAACGAGGGCTTCAAGCACTTCGCCGGGGCCGAGCTGCCGCCGTCGGTGCTCGAGACGCTGCGCGGGGCGCCCACCGCCGGGTTCGGCCTCGCCGTGCGCGTGCGCTCGGGCCAGATCACGCGCGTCGCGGCGATCGTGCCCGGCATGCCGATGGACGTCCTCGCCAACCTCTGCAAGGACATGAAGGTCGGGTACGACGCCGGGCTCGAGCCGCTGGTCAACATGCTCGCCGTCGAGGGCGTGAGCAAGGTCGAGATCGGGCGCGCGGGCGAGAAGGGCGGCGTCGACGTCTACATCGAGCCGACGCAGAGCGCGCAGAAGCCGCGCCCGGGCGCGCCGCCCGAGCCACCGTCGCAGGCGAATTGACCCGGGACCGCTACATCCTGGCGAGCGACGACGAGCTCGTGCGCCAGTGCGAGGTCGATCGCTACCGCGCGAGCGGGCCGGGCGGCCAGCACCGCAACAAGACGGAGAGCGCCGTGCGCGTGCGCCACCTCGCGACGGGCGTGGCGGCGCACGCCGACGACAGCCGCTCGCAGCACGAGAACAAGGCGAAGGCGGTGAAGCGGCTGCGCGGCGCGATCGCGCTCGCCGTGCGCGAGCCGGTCGTGCTCGACGGGTTCGTCGCCGACGAGGCGCTCGCCGCGCTCGTGCGCGGCGGCACCGCGCCGCTCGGCGAGAAGACGCGGCAGACCGCCGGCTACTGGGTGGCGATGGCGAGGCTGCTCGACGTGTTCGTCGCCGCCGGCGCGGAGGTCGCGGTGACCGCGGAGAAGCTGGGGATGACGTCGTCGCAGCTGGCGAAGCTGCTCACGCACGACGAGCCGGTGCACCGCACGGTGAACCAGTACCGGACGCAGAGGGGTTTGAAGCCCCTGCGCTGATCGGGCACGGGCACGGGCACGGGCACGGGCACGGGGGCGCCTACGGCGCCAGGCGGGTGCGGGTCCAGCCCGCCGGCGTCCGCGTGTAGAGGACGCGATCGTGGAGGCGGCTCGGCTGGCCCTGCCAGAACTCGAGGGCGTCGGCGACGACGCGGTAGCCGCCCCAGGTCGCGGGGCGCGACGGCGCGGCGCCGGCGAGCGACGCCTCGACGGCGGTGACCTTCTCCTCGAGCTCGGCGCGGCTGGTGAGCGGACGCGACTGCGGCGACGCCATCGCGCCGACGCGCGAAGCCAGCGGGCGCGTCGCGAAGTACGCGTCGGAGCGGTCGGGCTCGAGGCGCTCGACGGCGCCCTCGATGCGGATCTGGCGATCGAGCGGCTGCCAGTAGAAGAGGAGCGCGGCGCGGCCGCTCGCGTCGAGCTCGTGTCCCTTGCGGCTCTCGTAGTTGGTGAAGAAGACGAAGCCGCGCTCGTCGAGCTCCTTGAGGAGCACGATGCGCGCCGCCGGACGGCCGCCGTCACCGACGGTGGCGAGGGTCATCGCGTTGACGTTGGGGATCGCGGCGGCCTCGGCGGCGGCGAACCACGCGGTGAAGAGCTCGCGCGGATCGGCGGGGCACGTCGCCGGGTCGAGCGTCTCGCCCGCGTACTGCGCACCGTGGTGCCAGCGCCGGTGGCTCATCAGTGGGCAGCCTGGTGCTCGTCGGTCGCCGGCAGGAGCTCGATGAGGCCGTGGAAGGCGCTGTGCACGCCGTGGAAGTCCGCCTCGAACGTCGCGCGATCGGGGCTGCCGCACGCCGCGCTCAGCTTGGTGATGCTGTCGACGAGCGCGGTGCCGCGCTCCGTCCACGCCGCGGCGTCGACGCCCGCCGGCGGCAGCGCGTCGCGCACGGTCGCGGCGAGGGCGTCGAGCTCGCCGGTGGCGGTGCACGTCTGGTCGATGCGGGCCTGGCCGCTGTCGGCGTGCCAGAGCGGCGCCAGCGTGTCGTGGAAGGCGTCCATCTCGGCCGGGAAGTGGTGCTCGTGGGCCTCACCGGGGTTGCCGGCGGGCTCGGTCGCCGTCGACGACGTGGCGGGCGCGGACTTGCCACCGCAGGCGGCCGCCGCCGCGGCGAGGCTGAACGACAGGAGGAGCGTGCGGAACATGCGCGCGGTTTCCCATGCGAACCGGGGACGGTCAAGGTGTACCGTCGAGGGCATGGAGCTCGTCGTGATCCGTCACGCCATCGCCGTCGAGCGCACACCCGAGCTTCCCGACGCCGATCGGCCGCTCACCGAGCGTGGCCGGCGTCGCTTCAAGCAGGTCGTGCGCGGGCTGCGCGCGCTCGATCTGCGGATCGATCGCATCCTGTCGAGCCCGTGGCGGCGCGCGGCCGAGACCGCCGATCTGGCGCTGCCGCTCCTGCGCACGGGCGGTAGCGCGTCGGTGTGCCCGTACCTGTGTCAGTCACCGAAGGCGGAGCTGCTCTCCGCGATCGCCGAGGCGGCGGCGCCGCGCGTCGCGGTCATCGGTCACGAGCCGTGGCTCGGCGAGCTCGTCGCGCTGCTCACCACCGGCGAGCCGCGCCACGGCGAGACCATCCCGCTCAAGAAGGGCGGCGTCGCGATCCTCGAGGGCGCGCCGACGCCCGGCGGGATGAGCCTGCGCGCGCTCCTGCCGCCGCGGGTCTCGCGCCGCCTCGCGTGAACCCGTTTGGTTCCGGTCACTTCGTCGATTGCGAGGTGCGGCGGGGAGGCGCGCGGCGGAGCGCCCGTACAATGAGGTAGATGAGCTTCCGTCGTGGGC
>JAIOII010001079.1 GCA_019912685.1 Kofleriaceae bacterium | reverse complement strand
CGGCGCTCACCGGCGTCTTCGCGCCGCGTCGCCTCGACGCCGCGGGCTCCCCGGCCGTCCTCGACATCTCCGGCGCGCGCGCCCGCATCATCGCCGCCGGCGACGGCGGCGCCGACCGCTTCGTGCGCGTCGCGATGGACGGGACGCTCAGCCCTCGCCCTCCTCGATGATCGTGCGCGCTCGCCACGCGCGCGACGGCACACAGCGGCAACGTGCGCCGCGTCAGCGCTCGCGACCCTGGTAGAGCCCGCCGATCATCCGCGCGCCCTCGGCGGCGACGGCGGCGACGTCGATCTGGCCCGGCCGCGCCGCCACGCCGTTGGCGATGCCCTCGACGGCGGTGACCGTCGCGAACGCCGCCGCGCGCTTGTCGGTGAACGTGACGTCGGTGCGCGTCTCGAGGAACGCGGTGAGCTCGTCGACGAACTGATCGACGATGCGGCGGAAGCGCTCCTGGTACTGCGCCTCGCTGCGCAGCTCGATCAGCCAGTGGTGCACCGGGAGCTGGCTCTGGTAGAGCGTCACCATCGACACCGCGATGCGCGCCGCCACCGCGGGGAGCGGATCGGTCGCGCCGGCGGCGAGCCCGGCGCGGAACGCGTCGAGGAGCTGCGCGAGCACGCGCTCCTGCAGCGCGCCGACGAGCGCCTGCTTGTTGGGGAAGTACTGGTAGAGCGTCCCGACGCTCACGCCCGCGACCTCGGCGATGCGGTTGGTCGTGAGCCCGCTCGCGCCGTGGCTGTGGAGCACGCGCTCGACGGCGGTCACGATCGCGTGCACCGTCTCGGCGGCGCGCTGCTGCTGCGGTTGCTTGCGCGGGACCGGCTCCGACGTGCTGCGGGAGCGGCGCCGTGGGCTGCGAACGGTCATCGGCGCATGATGGTACAGTAGGCGCGACGATGATCGGGGCGATCCTCGACGGCACATATCGGGTGGTCCGGCTGATCGGCGAGGGCGCGACCGGCGAGGTCTACCTCGTCGAGCACATCCACATCGGCCGGCACGAGGCGATCAAGGTGCTCCGCCCCGAGCTCGCCGCCGACGCGCGGCTCGCGTCGCGCTTCCGCCGCGAGGCGCGCGCGATCAACCGCCTCCGCCATCCCAACATCATCGGCATCTACGACTTCGGGCGTCTGCCCGACGGGCGCCTCTACCTGACGATGGAGCACGCCAACGGCGAGACGCTCGATGTCGTCCTCCGCCGCACCGGTCGCCTCGACGTCGTGCGCAGCCTCTACGTCCTGCACCAGCTCGCGAGCGCGATCGATCACGCGCACTCGCACGGCGTGGTCCACCGCGATCTCAAGCCGCACAACCTCGTCCTCGTCGAGGACAAGCAGAAGAACGACGTCATCAAGATCCTCGACTTCGGCCTGGCCAAGGTGCTCAACCCCGGCGGCGAGCGCGACGAGCTCACGCTGCGCGGCGAGATCTTCGGCACCGCCGAGTACATGGCTCCCGAACGGCTCGGCGGCGGCCCCGACGATCCGCGCAGCGACCTCTACGCGATCGGCTGCATCGCGTTCGAGCTGCTCACCGGCAAGCCGCCGTTCACCGGGCCGCGCGCGCTCGTGATGGCGTCGCACATGCAGACGCCGCCGCCGGCGCTGGGCCGCGCGTTCCCCGGCATCCCCGGCATCCTCGACCTGATCGTGCAGCAGCTGCTCGTGAAGGAGCCGGCGCAGCGGATGCAGTCGGGCAAGCAGCTCGTGAGCGCGCTCGAGCAGGTCCCCGGGTTCCCGCGCACGTCGACGCCGGGGCGCGCGGGCCGGCTGTCGATCGCGCCGCCGGTCGGCGCGAGCGTCACGCCGAACGTCGAGGTGCACGACGAGGTCACGATGCGCGAGCGCGCGGGCGCGCCCCGGCAGATGGCGTACGCCGAGACGGCGGCGGCGGCGACCGAGGAAGTGCGCGACGAGGTGTTCAAGGCGCTGGTGGCGCTCGCCGAGGAGACGAGCGACCTCTACCCCGGCGACGGCGCGCTCACGATGGTGCTCGTCGACGTCGAGCGCTTCGAGGCCGACCGCGCGCGCTTCGTGCGCGAGCGCGCGCAGCTCGAGGAGCGCCACGCGAGCGCGGCCCAGTCGGTGCGGGAGCGCGAGGGCTCGCTGCGCTTCGCGATCGCCGAGCTGCGCTTCGAGCGGCAGCGCAAGGACCAGCCGCCGGCCGAGGCGCAGGCGAAGGATCTCGACTTCCAGATCGCGCAGCTCGACGGGCGCGTGCGCGAGCTGACGCTGGCGCTCGGCCACGAGCTCGCGGCGCTCGACGAGCGCGGCATCGAGCTGGCGGCCGCGGAGCACGACAACGAGCTGGCGCGGCTCGAGGCGTACCGGCGGCTGCGCAGCGTGCTCGCCGATCGGGTGGGCGCGCTCGGCGAGTCGGCGGGCGAGCTCGCGAGCAAGTTCGCGGTCGTAGGGCCGGCGGTCCAGGACATGCTTGACAGCGCCGGACCGAATCCATAGATAGAGCGTTCGTAGAGGAAGCCATGCGTCCGCACGTTCACACCGACCTCTCGGTCGCGCGCCCCGTCGGGCGCCGTGATTACGCGATGCTGTGCTTCACGCCCGCGGCTGGCTAGCCCGCGCGCTGGCGCGGTCATCTCGTACCGTGCCACGCCGCGGGTGATCCCGTTCACTGGCCCGTGCCCGTGCCCGTGCCCGTGGCCGTGCCCGATCCTCCTTCTTCCCACCGGACCGCCCGCGAGGCGGCCCGAAAGACCACAGTCATGCCCAGAACCCCCAGAGAACGGATCCGCAACCTCGGCATCATCGCGCACGTCGATGCCGGCAAGACCACGCTCACCGAGCGCGTCCTGCTCTACACCGGTCGCATCCACGCGGCCGGCGAGGTCCACACGGGTACCGCCCACACCGACTTCCACCCGCTCGAGCAAGCCAAGGGCATCACGATCCTGGCGGCCGCGGTGACCTGCGACTGGCGCGATCACCGCTTCCACCTGATCGACACGCCCGGACACGTCGACTTCACGATCGAGGTCGAGCGCTCGCTGCGCGTGCTCGACGGCGCGGTGGTGGTGCTCGACGGCGTCGCCGGCGTCGAGCCGCAGACCGAGACGGTGTGGCGGCAGGCCGATCGCCACGGCGTGCCGCGCCTCGTGTTCGTCAACAAGCTCGATCGTGTCGGCGCCGACGTCGAGCGCTGCCTCGCCGAGCTCGAGACGCGGCTCGGCGCGCGCCCCGTGCCGATCAACTGGCCCGTGTACGAGGGCGAGACCCTCACCGGCGTCGTCGACCTGGTCACGACGACGGAGCTCTCTGACAACCTGCGAAGGGTTCGCGACCGCCTGCTCGAGGTCGCGGCCGATCACGACGACGCCGTCCTGGCGGCGCTCGTCGACGGCCGCGCGCCCGACGTGGCGGCCGTGCGCCGCGGCCTGCGCGCCGCGACCGTCGCCGCTCACGTGGTGCCGGTCGCGTGCGGCTCGGCCTATCGCTACGTCGGCGTCGAGGCGCTGCTCGACGCGGTGGTGGACTACCTGCCGTCGCCGGACGACCGTCCGGCGGCGCCGGAGACCGCCGGCGCACCGCTCGCCGCCCTGGCCTTCAAGGTCACGTTCGACGAGCACGGGCAGAGCACGTTCGTCCGCGTCTACACCGGCGCGCTCGCCAAGGGCACGCCGGTCGTGGGCTCGAGGAGCGGCAAGACGATGCGCATCGGCCGCATCGTGCAGCTCGTCGCCGACAAGCGGCTCGAGGTCGAGCGCCTCGACGCCGGCGAGATCGGCGTGGTCCTCGCCACGCCCATCCTCGGCGGCGAGACGCTCGCCGACCCGGCGCACCCGGTCGCCCTCGAGG
>JAIOII010000111.1 GCA_019912685.1 Kofleriaceae bacterium | reverse complement strand
GCTGGGACAGGCGCGGCGCGGCAACCTGGCGGCGCGCGGCCGGATGATGGCGGCCCTGCGCGAGCTGTTCGCGGCGCGCGAGTTCATCGAGGTCGAGACGCCGCTCTGGGTGCGCGCTCCCGGCCTCGAGGTGCACCTCGTCGCCGTCGAGGCCGGCGGCGACGGCTGGCTCGTCACGTCGCCCGAGTACCAGATGAAGCGGCTGCTCGCGGCCGGCATGGAGCGCATCTACCAGACGTGCCGCTGCTTCCGCGCCGGCGAGGACGGCGCGCACCACCAGCGCGAGTTCACGATGCTCGAGTGGTACCGCGCGTGGGACACGCTCGACGCGATCGCGGGTGACACCGAGGCGCTCGTCGAGCACGTCGCGCGCGCGGTGAACGGCAAGCCCGAGGTCAAGGTGGCGGGACGCAGCATCCGGGTCGACGAGCCGTGGCTGCGCATCACGGTGGCCGAGGCGATGCGCGACTTCGCGCGCGTGACCGTGCGCGGCGACGAGACCGTCGCCGAGCTGGCCGAGGCGGTGCGCGCGGCCGGCATCGAGCCCGGCGGCGCGCGCCACTGGGACGACGTGTTCTTCACCGCGTTCGTCGAGCGCGTCGAGCCGGCGCTGGCGCGGATCGATCGGCCGATCTTCCTGTGCGACTGGCCGGCGCCGCTCGGCGCGCTGGCGCGGCGCAAGCCCGACAACCCGCGGGTGGTCGAGCGCTTCGAGGCCTACATCGGCGGCATCGAGCTGGCGAACGCGTTCGGCGAGCTCACCGATCCGGTCGAGCAGCGCGCGCGCTTCGAGGACGACCTCGCCCTGCGCCGCGATCGCGGGCTGGCGACGTACCCGCTCGACGAGAAGCTGCTGGCGGCGCTCGACGAGGGCCTGCCGCCGTGCGCCGGCATCGCGCTCGGCGTCGATCGCCTGGCGATGCTCGTCCTCGGCGCCGCGACCATCGGCGACGTCAACGCGTTCACGACCGCCGAGCTCTGAGACGCGATCGCGGCGCTCTGATATCCTCCACGGCAAGGGGGAAATCACGATGCCTTGGTGCGCCTGGAAATCGTTCGGGGGCAAGCTCACGAGCGCGCCCAACTGCGTGGTCAAGCGCGATGGCCGGCTGGAGGTGTTCGCGCGCGGCTCCGACGGCCTCGTCTGGCACCTGTGGCAGCGCGAGCCGATGGGCGCGTGGTCGCAGTGGTCGATGATGAACGGCACGGGCTCGAGCAAGGTCACGGTCGTCCAGAACAAGGACGGCCGCATGCAGGCCTTCATCATCGGCGCCGACCACGCGCTCCACACCGCGTGGCAGGAGCAGGAGGACGGCGCCTGGACGTCGTGGCAGCACATGGGCGGCCAGTTCCTCGGCAACCCGGCCGCGATCGAGCACGCGGACGGACGCCTCGAGGTCTACTGCCGCGCCGCCGATCACAGCGTGTGGCGCCGCTGGCACAAGCAGGCGATGGGCGACTGGCACGACTGGACGCCGATGGGCGGCACGATCGTGAGCGACCTCGTGCCGGTGCGGCACGAGGACGGCCGCATCGAGCTCTTCGGCCGCGGCGCCGACCACGCGCTGTGGCACGCGTGGCAGAAGGAGCCGCGGGGCGACTGGAACCCGTGGCAGACGATGGGCGGCCAGCTCCACGGCGCGCCGGCGGTCGGCCGCCTCGACGACGGCCGCATGGAAGTGTTCGTGCGCGGCAGCGACAGCTGCCTCTGGCACATCTGGCACAAGGACAAGGGCGGCGGCTGGACGAGCTTCGAGTCGCTGCAAGGCCAGATCGCGTCGGACCCGTTCGTCAACCGCCTGAAGGACGGCCGCCTCGAGGTGTTCGCGCGCGGCGTCGACAACGGCCTGTGGCACCGCTGGCCGAAGAAGCTCGGCGGCCCGTGGGGCGACTGGACGTCGGAGGGGGGCCCGATCTTCGGCGAGATCGACATCGCCTCGAACAAGGACGGCCGCGCGCAGGCCTTCGCGCTCAGCCAGTCCGGCGAGCTGATGTCGAGCTGGGTGATCAGCTGATCGGCGGCAGGATGTCGTCGACGGCGATGGTCACGTCGGGGAACGCCGCGACGGCGAGCGTCTCGCCGCGGCGCGCGATGGTCTGCGACTGCCACTGCCCGCGGCGATCCGGGTCCCGCAGGACGTGGACGCAACCGCCGTCGACGTCGACGATCCAGTACTCGTCGACGGCGACCTCGCCATAGAGCTTTGCCTTGACGCCCCGGTCCTTGCGTAGCGAGGACCGGGAGACCTCCACGATGAGGAACGCGCGGCTCGGATGATCCGTCCAGTAGGTCCCGGCCGGCGTCACCACGATGTCCGGCATGGGCTCGGAATCGTCCGCCGCCGCGAAGGAGCTCTGCACGCGCACCCGCGCACGTCCGCCGAGCTGTGCCTTCAGGCGTTCATCGAGCGTCGCGGTCGACTCGTCGTGAGACGGGTCAGTCGGGCTCATGACGACCAGCTGCCCGTAGAGCAACTCCACCCGTTCGTCCTCGAACAGGCCGGCGCGATACATCTCGTGATACTCGCGCCGCGTCAGCCGCCGGATCAGATCCGGCTCGATCGCCACGGATTCGAGCGAGTCCATGTTCATCACTGTAGCACCTCGGCATTGGTCGCCGGATCCACAGCAAGGACCGGTCCAGCGCCAAGCCCGCGCACCCACGTGGGCACCGGCCGAACGTCGGACGGGCGCGCCCGGTGCGCCGGACGGTGTCCGAAAAACGGACAGCGCGGCGCGGCTACCGGCGGCCGGCGGCGGCGCGCCGGGCGGCCGATGACGCGGCCGAGCCGGCGGGGGCGCGGAGCATCGGGCGGAGGAAGCGGCCGGTGTGGCTCGCCTCGACCTTGGCGACCGCCTCGGGCGTGCCGGCCGCGATGATCTCGCCGCCGGCGGCGCCGCCCTCGGGGCCGAGGTCGATGATCCAGTCGGCGGTCTTCACGACGTCGAGGTTGTGCTCGATCACGAGCACGGTGTTGCCGGCGTCGACGAGGCGCGAGAGCACCTCGAGCAGGCGCTTGACGTCGCCGAAGTGGAGGCCGGTCGTCGGCTCGTCGAGCAGGTACAGGGTGCGGCCGGTCTGCACGCGCGCGAGCTCGCGCGCCAGCTTCACCCGCTGGGCCTCGCCGCCCGAGAGCGTCGTCGCCGGCTGGCCGAGCGACAGGTAACCGAGACCGACGTCGACCATCGTCTTCATGATGCGGCCGAGCTGCCGGTGGTGCTTGAACAGCTCGAGCGCCTCGTCGACCGGCGTGTCGAGCAGGTCGGCGATCGACTTGTCCTTGTACGTCACGCGCAGCGTCGCGTCGTTGTAGCGCTTGCCCCGGCACACCTCGCACGTGACGAACACGTTGGCGAGGAAGTGCATCTCGACCTCGCGCACGCCGGCGCCCTCGCACGCCTCGCAGCGGCCGCCGCCCTGCTTGGCGGTGACGTTGAACGAGAAGCGGCCCGGCCCGTAGCCGTAGGTCTTGGCCTGCGGCATCTCCGCGTAGAGCTCGCGGATGAGATCGAACGCCTTCGTGTACGTCGCCGGGTTGGAGCGCGGCGTCCGCCCGATCGGCTTCTGATCGATGACGATGACCTTGTCGATCTGCTCGAGCCCCTCGAGCGAGCGGTACGGGCCGATGCGGTCGAGGCTCTTGTGGAGCAGGCGGTTGAGGGCAGGGTAGAGCGTCGCGTTGATGAGCGACGACTTGCCCGCGCCCGACACGCCCGTGACCGCGACCATCACGCCGACCGGCACGTCGACGTCGACGTCCTTGAGGTTGTGCTCGCGCGCGCCGCGCAGCGTGATCCACCCGCGCGGCTCGCGCCGCGTCGCCGGCACGCCGATGGTCTCGACCCGCGACAGGAACCGGCCGGTGATCGACTTCGGCGCCCTCGCGATTTCGGCGGGCGTGCCCTCGGCGACGACCTTGCCGCCATGGCGCCCGGCCCCCGGGCCGAAGTCGACGACCCAGTCGGCGGCCTCGATCGTCGCCTCGTCGTGCTCGACGACGAGCACGGTGTTGCCGAGGTCGCGCAGGCGGTGGAGCGTCATGATGAGGCGCTCGTTGTCGCGCTGGTGGAGGCCGATCGACGGCTCGTCGAGCACGTAGAGGACGCCGGACAGCTCGCTGCCGAGCTGCGACGCGAGCCGGATGCGCTGCGCCTCGCCGCCGGACAGCGTGCCGGCGCCGCGATCGAGCGTCAGGTAGTCGAGGCCGACGTCGAGGAGGAAGGTGAGGCGCGCCTTGATCTCCTTCAGGACCTCGCCGGCGATCTGCGCGCGCGCGCCCGTCAGCTTGAGGCCGGTGACGAAGTCGTACGCCTGGCGCACGGTCATGCGCGTCTGCTCGTCGACGGTCTTGCCGCCCACGAACACGGCGCGCGACTCGGGGCGGAGGCGGGTGCCGTGGCACGTCGCGCACGCGATCGCGCGGAAGAACTGCTCGTAGTGGCCGCGCGCCCGCTCGCTCGACGACTCGCGGTGGCGGCGCTCGAGCTGGTTGAGGATGCCCTCGAACTTCATCGCCCACTCGCCGGCGGAGTGGCGGCCCTGCCACTCGACCGTGACCCGCTTGTCGCCGGTGCCGTTCATCAGCACCTCGCGCTGCTTGTCCGAGAGCTTGCCCCACGGCCGGTCGAGGTCGATCTTGAACGCCTTGGAGATCGCCTTGACGATGTTGGCCGTCCAGCCGGCGTCCTTGCCGACGGCGTCGCCCCAGATCGCGACGGCGCCGCCGTTGATGCTGCGGGTCGGGTCGGGGACGACTAGGTCGGGGTCCGCCTGCAGGCGCTCGCCCAGGCCGTTGCACTCGACGCACATGCCGAGCGGCGAGTTGAAGGAGAACGACTGCGGCGTGAGCTCGGGGAAGCCGATGCCGCACGTCGGGCAGGCGTTGTCCTCGGAGTAGCGGCGCGGGTTCTTCTCGCCCGCGACCTCGACGACGATCTTGCCCTTGCCCTCGCGCAGGGACGTCTCGACCGAGTCGGTGAGGCGGCCGCGGTCGCCGCCGATCGTGACGCGATCGACGACGAGCTCGATCGTGTGGCGCTTCTGCTTGTCGAGCGACTCGACGTCCTCGAGCCGCACGATCATGCCGTCGATGCGCACGCGCACGAAGCCGGCCTTGCGCGCATCGGCGAGGAGGTCGCGGAACTCGCCCTTCCGGTTCTCCGCCTTGGGCGCGAGCAGGGTCACCTGCGTCCTGTCCGGCAGCGCGGCGAGCTCCTCGACGATCTCCGCCGCCGACCGCCTGGCGACCGAGCCGCCGCACTGGTGGCAGCGCTGCTCGCCGACGCGGGCGTACAGCACGCGCAGGTAGTCGTAGATCTCGGTGATGGTGCCGACCGTGGAGCGCGGGTTCGACGCGGCGCTCTTCTGCTGGATCGCGATGGTCGGCGACAGGCCGCGGATGCGCTCGTACTTCGGCTTCTCGAGCTGGCCGAGGAACTGGCGGGCGTACGCCGACAGCGACTCGACGTAGCGGCGCTGGCCCTCGGCGTAGAGGGTGTCGAACGCGAGGCTCGACTTGCCCGAGCCCGACGGCCCCGTGATGACGACGAGGCGGTGCTTGGGGATCTCGAGCTTGTCGACCTGGAGGTTGTGCTCCCTCGCCCCCTCGACGACGATCATGTCTGGCTCGGGCGCAGGACGTAGACGGCTCATAAGGCGGCCTGAAAGCTACGGAACAAGCGTTCAGGTGTCAAGGCGCGGCGCGCGGGGCGGGCGGACGTAGAGCCAGACGGCGAAGACGAGCACGGCGGCGGAGAAGGCGGCGCAGACGAGGCCCCAGAACCAGTAGGTCATGCCGAGGGCGTCGGCCATGCTCTGGGTGTCGGAGGCGACGCGCTCGCCGCCGCTCATCTGGCCGTCGACGTAGTCCTCGAAGAGGTAGTCGCCGCGCGAGTAGACGGAGAGCGCGAGCTGGGTGGCGAGGAAGAGGAGCGAGACGCGCGAGACCTCGTCGCTCGCCTTCCAGGCGATGCCCAGGCAGGCCGCGGCGACGATCGCGACGAAGGCGACGCCGAAGCTGCCGCGCACCCAGAGGACGAGCGAGACGGCGAAGAACGCGCCGGTGGCGGCGAGGGCCCAGCGGGCGAGGCGCGCGCGCAGGCCCATCACCATGAACACCGCAGCGGCGACGGCCGGGCCGACGAGGCCGGCGGCGCACGTGAGGGCGCGGCCGAAGTCGTCACCGCGGACCGTGGCGGTGGTGGCGTAGCCCGAGCCGTCGGCGAAGAGGCGGAAGTCGATCCAGTCGCCGCCGCCGAGGAGCGCGCCGACGCCGTGGCCCATCTCGTGGACCAGCGTCGAGAGGTAGAGGAGCGGCCGGGCGATGAACTGGAGGCCGGGCGTCACGTACAGCGCGCTCGTGACGCTCGCGCTGTACG
>JAIOII010001078.1 GCA_019912685.1 Kofleriaceae bacterium | reverse complement strand
CGTCACCGCCGGCGGCGCGATCGAGCTGCTCCCGAAGGGCACGCGCGTCGAGGCGATCTCCGACGACGGCAAGACCCTGGCCGGCAACATCGGCGCGCGCGCGGTCCGCTGGCGCGGCAGGGGCGGGCCGCTCGAGCTCGGCGCCGTCGAGGGCTACACCGAGTGCTACGCGCGCGCCGTCTCGGCCGACGGCGGCCGCATCATCGGCAACTGCATCCGGCGCTCGAGCTGGAAGCCGCCGCCCGGCGACCGGAAGGCGATGCCGCCGGTCGATCCGCAGGCGTCCGTCGCCTTCGTCTGGGACGAGGATCACGGCATGCGCTCGGTCGCCGACGCGCTCGCCGCCGCCGGCGCGAAGCTCCCCGACGGCTGGTGGCTCGACGAGGCGTTCGACATCTGCGCCTACGGCGTCACCATCGTCGGCGACGCGCGCAGCCCGACCTCCACCAACGAGGCCTGGATGGCGCTCCTGCCCCGCTGATCAGTGCGCGGTGGCGGCGGCGTCGATGCGAGCCTGCGCCCACTGCACGCGGTGCAGCAGGTTGACCCAGTCGCCGTCGGTCGGCTTGTCGCCCCACGACGCCAGGTCGCTCTCGGCGACCTTCAGGTCGGCCTTCGCCTTCTCGACGTCGACCTCGTGGCTCGGCACGGCCTGCTCGACGAGCACCTCGACGTTGCCGGCCGGGTCGACGCGCAGGTAGCCCGTCGACACGGCGTAGCGGCCGCGGAAGCGGCCGCCGCCGATCGTCAGGACGCCCGGACGGAGCGCCGTGAGCAGCGGGATGTGCCCCGGCAGCAGCTCGAACATGCCGAGCTCGCCGGGCGCCGTCAGGCCGGTGGCCGCCTCGTGGGCGACCACGCCCTTGGGCGTGACCAGGTTGACGTCGAGCGCGCCCGTCGCCCCGGTGATCTGCTTCGCGGCCTCGGCCATGGTCAGTTCGCCTTCTTGGCCAGCTCGGCCGCCTTGGCGCGCGCGTCGTCGATCGTGCCGGTCATCGAGAACGCCTGCTCGGGCAGGTCGTCGGCCTTGCCGGCGAGGATCTCCTCGAACGAGCGCACCGTGTCGTCCTTCGAGACGTAGATGCCGTTCATGCCGGTGAAGGTCTCGGCGACGTGGAACGGCTGACCCATGAAGCGCTCGATCTTGCGGGCGCGCGCCACCGTGATCTTGTCGTCCTCGCTGAGCTCGTCCATGCCGAGGATCGCGATGATGTCCTGGAGGTCCTTGTAGCGCTGGAGGAGGCGCTGCACCTCGCGGGCGACCTTGTAGTGGCGCTCGCCGACGACGGCCGGCGTCAAGATCGACGACGTCGAGTCGAGCGGGTCGACGGCCGGGTAGATGCCCTTCTCCGTGATCGCGCGGTTGAGCACCGTGGTCGCGTCGAGGTGGGCGAACGCCGTCGCCGGCGCCGGGTCGGTCAGGTCGTCGGCGGGGACGTAGATCGCCTGCACCGAGGTGATCGAGCCGTCGCGCGTCGACGTGATGCGCTCCTGGAGGCCGCCCATCTCGGTCGACAGCGTCGGCTGGTAACCGACGGCCGACGGGATGCGACCGAGGAGCGCCGACACCTCGGAGCCCGCCTGGGTGAAGCGGAAGATGTTGTCGACGAACAGGAGCAGGTTCTGCTTCTCGACGTCGCGGAAGTACTCCGCCACGGTGAGCGCCGACAGCGCGACGCGCTGGCGGGCGCCCGGCGGCTCGTTCATCTGGCCGTAGACCAGCGCGGTCTTCGAGAGGACCGTCGAGCCGTCGAACAGCTTCGAGTCCTTGAGCTCGTGGTAGAGGTCGTTGCCCTCGCGGGTGCGCTCGCCGACGCCGGCGAACACCGAGAACGAGCCCGACTTCTTGGCGACGTTGTTGATCAGCTCCATGATCAAGACCGTCTTGCCGACGCCGGCGCCGCCGAACAGGCCGATCTTGCCGCCGCGCTTGTAGGGCGCGAGCAGGTCGATGACCTTGATGCCGGTCTCGAACATCTCGACGTTGACCGCCTGATCGGTGAACTTGGGCGCCGGGCGGTGGATGGCGCGGGTCTGCTTGGCGTTGACCGGGCCGGCCTCGTCGACGGGCACGCCGACGACGTTGAGGATGCGGCCGAGCACCTCGGGGCCGACCGGCATCGCGATCGGGCCGTTGGTGTTCTTCACCGTCTGGCCACGGACCAGACCGTCGGTCGAGTCCATCGCGACGCAGCGGACCATCTTCTCGCCGAGGTGCTGGGCGACCTCGATCGTCAGGTTGTCCTCGCGCTTGTCGATCGACGGGTTGGTCAAGAGCAGCGCGGTGTTGATCTCGGGCAGCTCGGCGGAGTCGAAGGCGACGTCGACGACGGGGCCGATCACCTGCACGATGCGGCCGAGCGAAGCGGGGGAGTAGTCGGTAGCGGTCTTGGTGGCCATTGGTGCTTCCTAACCCTTGAGTGCCTCGGCGCCGCCGATGATCTCGAGCAGCTCCTTGGTGATCGATGCCTGACGAGCGCGGTTGTACTGGAGCGTGAGCTTCGCGATCATCTCGCCGGCGTTCTTGGTCGCGTTCTCCATCGCGCTCATGCGCGCGCCGAACTCGCCGGCGATGCTCTCGAGCGCGGCCCGGTAGAGGCCGATCTGCACGAACAGCGGGACGAGGCGAGCGAGCAGCTCTTCCTTCCCCGGCTCGTACGTGTAGTCGACGCTCGACCTGGCGCCGCCGCCGGAGGCCTGATCGGGCACCACCGGCAGCACCTGCTTGATCACGACCGACTGCGAGATCGCGCTCTTGAACTCGTTGTAGACCACGAAGACGCGGTCGACCTTCTTCGCGAGGAAGTCGTCGACGATGCGGTTGGCGGTCTCGCCCGCGGTCTGGAGCGCCGTGGCGCTGGTCGGCGCCGGGTCGAAGCTCGTGATGTTGGCGTTGCGGCGCGAGAAGTACTGGTTCGCCTTGCGGCCGATGAGGCGCAGGCTCACCTCGGCGTCGGCCGGCAGCTCGGTGGCGACGAAGGCCTCGACCTTCTTGACCACGTTGGCGTTGAACGCGCCGGCGAGCCCGCGGTCGCTGGTGAAGGCGACGATCGCGGTCCGCTTGCCCTTGCGGTCCTCGAACAGCGGGTGCGCGTCGGTGCCCGCCACCTCGGCGAGCTCCGACACCACGCTGGACAGGGCCTTCGCGTAGGGCCGCGCCGCGATGATGTTGTCCTGGGCGCGGCGCAGCTTGGCCGCCGCGACCAGCTTCATGGCGCGCGTGATCTTGCGGGTGTTCTTGACCGACCCGATGCGCTTGCGGATTGCCTTCAGTGACGGCATGGCGCGCCTTTCCGGCTCAGCTCTTCTTCTCGTCGACCGAGAACTGCTTGGCGAAGTCGGTGAGCGCCTCGCGGAGCTGCTTCTCGACGTCGCCGTCGAGCTTGCCGCTCGTGCGGATCGAATCGAGGATCTCCTTCTTGCGCGACTTGATGAAGGACATCATCTCCGACTCGTAGCGGCCGAGGACGCCGACCGGGTAGTCGTCGACGAAGCCGTTGGTGCCGGCGAAGATGACGACGACCTGCTCCTCCATCGTCTGCGGCGAGTACTGCGCCTGCTTGAGCAGCTCGGTCATGCGCTCGCCGCGCTGGAGCTGCATGAGCGTCGCCTTGTCGAGGTCGGAGCCGAACTGCGCGAAGGCGGCCTTCTCGCGGTAGGCGGCGAGCTCGAGGCGGAGGCGGCCGGCGACCGACTTCATCGCCTTGGTCTGGGCGGCGCCGCCGACGCGCGACACCGAGATGCCGACGTTCACCGCCGGCCGGATGCCGGAGTAGAACAGGTCGGCCTCGAGGAAGATCTGGCCGTCGGTGATCGAGATGACGTTGGTCGGGATGTACGCCGAGACGTCGCCGGCCTGGGTCTCGATGATGGGGAGCGCGGTCAGCGAGCCGGCGCCCTCCTTGTCGGAGAGCTTGGCGGCGCGCTCGAGCAGGCGGCTGTGGAGGTAGAAGACGTCGCCCGGGTACGCCTCGCGACCCGGCGGGCGGCGGAGGAGCAGCGAGAGCTGGCGATACGCGACCGCCTGCTTCGAGAGATCATCGTAGACGATGAGGGCGTGGCGGCCCGAGTCGCGGAAGTACTCGGCCATCGTGACGCCGGTGTACGGCGCGATGAACTGCAGCGGCGCGGGCTCCGACGCACCGGCGACGACGACGGTGGTGTACTCCATCGCGCCGGCCTTCTGGAGCTTGTCGACGACGGCGGCGACGGTCGACTGCTTCTGGCCGACGGCGACGTAGAAGCAGTAGACGTTCTGGCCCTTCTGGTTGATGATCGTGTCGATCGCGATCGCGGTCTTGCCGACGCCGCGGTCGCCGATGATCAGCTCGCGCTGGCCGCGGCCGATCGGGATCATCGAGTCGATCGCCTTGATGCCGGTCTGCAGCGGCTCGTGCACCGACTTGCGCGAGATGATGCCCGGCGCCTTGATCTCGACCTGGCGGCGCTTCTCGCCGACGATCGGCTTGCCGCCGTCGATCGCCTCGCCGGTCGCGTTGACGACGCGGCCGATCAGCTCCTCGCCGACCGGCACCTCGACGATGCGCTTGGTGCGGCGGACGACGTCACCCTCGCGGATCGACTCGAACTTGCCGAGGAGGGCAACGCCGACGTTGTCCTCCTCGAGGTTGAGCACCATGCCCTGGACCTTCTCGCCGCCGGCGCCCTCGAACTCGAGGAGCTCACCGGCCATCGCGCCCGACAGACCGTAGACGCGGGCGATGCCGTCACCGGCGGTCAGCACCGAGCCGGTCTCGGTGACCTCGACCTTCTTGTCGTAGTTCTCGATCTGCTTGCGGATGATGTCGCTGATCTCTGCGGCGCGGATGTCCATGGCGATTCCTTACTTGGAGAGCTGGTCGCGCAGGGCGCGGAGCTGAGTACGGAGGGAGCCGTCGTACACGACATCGCCGACCTTGGCGACGACGCCACCGAGCAGCTCGGGATCTTGCTTCTTCTCGACGACGACCTTCTTGCCCGAGAGCTTCTCGAGCGTCGTGGTGATCGACGCCAGCTGCGCCGGCGTGAGCGCCACCGCGGAGATGACCTCGGCCTGCACGCGGCCGGCCTTCTCCTCGATCATCGCGTCGATCTCGCGCGAGATGTCGGGGAGCGCGGTCAGGCGCTCCTTGTCGAGGAGGAGGTACGAGAAGGTCTTCACCAGCTCGTGCGCGCCGATGCGCTGGAGGAGCGCGTCGACGATCGCCCGGCGCTGCGCGCGCGGGTGGCTGGTCGAGCCGAGGACGTGGGTGAGCTCGTCGGAGGCGGCGAACGCGGCGCGCAGCGTGCGCAGGTCGGCGCCGACCTTGTCGACGATCTTCTTGTCGGTCGCGAGCCCGAAGAGCGCCTTGGCGTAACGGCGAGGAAGGCTACCGGCCGACATCACGCAACTCCTTGCTGGCCGACGTCGGCGACGAACGTGTCGACCAGCTTGGTGTGATCGGCCGGCGTCGCCCTGGACTTGATGATCTGCTCCGCGGCCGAGGCGGCGGCGGCGGCGACCTCGCGGGTGAGCGCGACGCGCGCCAGCGCGATCTCGGCGGCGATCCGCTGCTCGGCGTCCTTCTTCATCGCGGCGGCTTGCGCCTCCGCGGCGGCGAGGATGCGCTCCTTCTCGGCGGCGGCGTCGGCGCGCATGTTGTCGAGCAGCGTCTTCATCTCGGCCTCGGCGGCCGAGAGCTTGCGGTTGTACTCGTCGAGCTTGTCGGACGCGGCCTGGCGCAGCTTGGCGGCCTCGTCGAGCGCGCTCTTGATCTGATCGCTGCGCGACTCGGCCATCTTCTTCGCCGCCGGCCCGCCATACTTGGCGAGGATGACGAGGAGCAGGCCGAAGTTGATGAGCGCGAACGCGAACGGCGGGCTCATCGGCGACTCGGGCTCGTCGTGCGGGCCCTGGACGCCGTCGCCGTACTTGCCGCCGTAGACGTCCTTCTTCTTGTAGCCGATGTCGAAGTAGTTGAAGTGCTTCGACGGGTCGTGGTGACCCGCGCCGTGGTCGTCGTGCGCGCCGTGCGTGCCGGCCGACTCGGCGGGCTCTCCGTGGTGCGCCTCGGCCGAGCCCTGCGCGAGCGCGGCGGCCGGCGAGAGCACCAGCGCGGCGCCGATGAACAGCTTCACGAGACGCATCACGCGACCTCCCGGCCGAGGAGCTGCTTGGCCATCTGGCGCGCGATCAGCTCGGCGCGCGACGAGAGCTCGGCGCGCGCCGCCTCGGTCTCCGCCTTCACCTTGGCGGCGGCGGCGTTCATCGACTCCTGCGCGGCCTTGCGGCTCTTGTCGGTGACTTCCTGCTCGTGCGCCGACGCCTCGGCGCGCACGACGCGCACCTCGTCGGCGGCCTTGTTGCGCGCCGCGGTGAGCTTGTGCTCGTAGTCGACGAGCTTGGCCTCGGCCTCGGCGTTCATGCGCTCGGCCTCCGCGCGCGCGCCGTCGATGCCGGCGATGCGCTTCTCGCGCAGCGCGAGGTACGGCTGGAAGAGCAGCTTGTTCGCGAGGAAGAACATCGCGACGAACAGCCCGAACTGGAGCAGGATGGTCCAGTCGATGTCGATGAGCGGATGGCCTTCGGCGGCCACCGAAATCAGCACCCGGTCCGCTGCGTTCGGGACTAGCTCTGGATGCATTGCAACCTCTCGATAATCCTTGCGTCTTGGCCATGGAGCCGCGGCGCGGGGCGCTTATACGTGGCGATCTGGGGGCCTGTCAACCCGAGGGATGCTGCCGCCCCTGCTCCCGGCTGCGACACGGCGCCGCGCCGAGTCCCATTCGGCTCGCGTCGCGTACTCATGAGAGTGCGCAGCTGATCCCAGAGGCGGGGATCCGGTGATTCGATCAGACCGTGGGGAAGACCCCGCGCCCGGTGGCGGCGCGGCCAAAGGACCGAGGGGGTGACCCTGCTCGAGCGCGAATCCTGGAGCGCCCCCGCTGGAGGTATCCGGGTGGATCGATCCCCTGTCCCCGCACCATGCAGACCGTCGCGAGATCTCGCCGCGTGAAGCTGAGCGCGAGGGCAGGGTCACCTCCGAGGGCCGGCCAGCGCCGCCACCGGGCACGAGGTCTCCCCCAGCGGTGGATCGAATCACCAGATCTTCGTCGGGGTCTCCCCCACCGGTCGATCGAATCACCAGATCTTCGTCGGGCCTCCCCCCCCACCGCTGGCGCGAGCACTACGGCTTCGCGCCGCCGGCGGGGTGCTTCTTCACCTCGACCACGCGCACCTTGGCCGGCGCGTTCGCGGGACCCGCGGACCAGCCGGCGAAGACGGCCCCGCCGGGGCCCGCCGCGGCGATCGGGACGATGGTCGACGGTGCCATGACGCCCACCGGCGTCGCGGTCCAGTCGTCGCCGTCCCACCACGCGAAGCGGCCGCCGAACGAGTAGGTGAAGATCGTGCGGCCGTCCTCGGCCGACACCAGGCGCTGGCCGCTCGCGTATCCGTTCGAGACCTCGGGCACGTCGATCTTCTTCCACTCGGTCGCGCCCGGCGCGAGCGTGACGACCTGGCGCAGGCCGATGTTGTAGCTGAGCGAGACCGTGATCGTCCCGTCGGGGCCGAGTGCGACCGCCAGCGTCGAGTCGCCGTCGACGCCCTCGGGCGCCGGGACCTCGACCCACTTCGACACGGCGGCGTCCCAGCGGCGGAGGTGGAGCACGTCGCTCGGCGCGCGCTCGATCCAGCCGACGAGCACGCCGGCCTTGCTCGTCGCCAGCGCGGGCGCGCGCCGCGTCGTGCCCTCGGCGACGACGCGCAGGATGCCGCCCTCGCCGAGCGGCTGCCACGCGCCCTTGGCCTCGTCCAGGACGCGCACCTGCACGACGTCCTTGCCCAGCGCCTCCGGCTCGCGCCAGACGGCGACCAGCCCGATCGGCGACGGCTCGACGACCGCGTCCATCACCGGCTCCTTGCCGCTGCCGAGCTCGGGCAGCGCGGCCCACGCGTTGTCCTTCCAGCGCGCGGCGCGCAGCACCGTCACGTCCTTCTCGTTCATCTCCTGCCACGCGACGACGAGCGCGCCGCTCTCGTCGACGACGAGCGACGGCTTGCCCGAGGCGCGGTGCGTCGCGTCGTTCGGCGGCAGGCCGACCGGATCCCACGCCTGGCCGGTCCAGCGGCGCACGCGGACCTTGCCC
>JAIOII010000110.1 GCA_019912685.1 Kofleriaceae bacterium | reverse complement strand
GGGGACGTCGGGCGCGAGCCGCTCCACCGGCGGCACGTCGGCGCGCCGCACGGCCGCGAGGATCGACGGCAGGTCCGGGCCGTCGAACAGCGGCGCCCCGGTGAGCAGCTCCCACGCGACGATGCCGAGCGCGAACACGTCGGTCGCCGGCGTCGGCGTCTCGCCCCGCGTCTGCTCGGGCGCCATGTAGCGCGGCTTGCCGCGCAGCCGCCGCCGCTCGACCGCGCTCGCGAAGCTCGCGCGCGCCACGCCGAAGTCGAGGATCTTGATGTAGCCCTCGGTCGAGAGCATCACGTTCGCCGGCGACACGTCGCAGTGGACGATGCCGAGCGCGCGGCCGGTCGCGTCGGTCTTGCGATGCGCGTAGTCGAGCCCGGTCCCGATCTCGGTGATGACGTACGCCGCGAGCGACGCCGGCAGCGGCAGGTGCTGCTGCGCCGCCTCGACGAGCGCGGTGCGCAGATCCTTGCCCTCGATGAGCTCCATCGCGAGGTAGAGCTCGCCGTCGGCCTCGCCGAAGTCGAAGACCTGCACGATCGTGCGGTGCGAGAGCTCGACCGCGATGCGCGCCTCGTCGACGAACGAGCGGATGAAGCGCGGCTCGCGCGCCTGGTGGGGCAGGATGCGCTTGAGCGCCTGGATCTTCTCGAACCCGGCGAGCCCGACGGTCTTCACCTTGTAGACCTCGGCCATGCCGCCCTGGGCCAGCCGGCCCAGCACGTGGTAGCGACCGATGCGGTCTCGGACGGCCTCCACTCGCGCCGATGGTAGTACAGTGAGCGCCCGTGGCGCGAACGGACTACGAAGAGCTCGAGGCGGTCCTGGGTTACGCCTTCCGGGACAGGTCGCGGCTCGAGATCGCGCTCCGCCACACCTCGTGGGCCAACGAGCACCCGGGCGAGGTCGGCGGCGACAACGAGCGGCTCGAGTACCTCGGCGACGCCGTCCTCGATCTCGTCGTCGGCCATCGCCTCATGGACCGCTTCCCGGCGATGCGCGAGGGCCAGCTGTCGGTGACGCGGGCGCAGGTCGTCTCCGAGGCGGGGCTCGCCGAGGTCGCGTCGACCCTCGGCCTCGGCGCGTGGCTCAAGCTGGGCAAGGGCGAGGAGAAGAGCGGGGGCCGCGCCAAGCCGTCGATCCTCGCCGACGTGTTCGAGGCGATCGTCGCCGCCGTCTACCTCGACGGCGGCTTCGACGCGGCGTGGACGCTGGTCGGGCGCGTGCTCGAGCGCCGCATCGAGACCGTCGAGCCCACCGGCTTCTACGACTTCAAGACGCGGTTCCAGGAGATGGCGCTCGCCCGCCTCAAGGAGCAGCCGACGTACCGCGTGATCGCCGAGGTCGGGCCCGATCACAACAAGCGGTTCATCGTCGCGGCCGTCCTCGCCGGCGAGGAGTGGGCGCGCGCCGAGGGTCGCTCCAAGAAGGAGGCCGAGCAGCAGGCGACCGCCGCCGCGACCTTCAAGCTCGAGTCGGGCGCGCGCCCCGAGAAGCGCTCGTCGTAGCCGAGCTACGCGCGCGCGCCGCCGGTCTCGACGAGCACGCCGCTCACGTAGCGCGCGTCGATGCGCGCCGGATCGAGCGCGCCG
>JAIOII010001077.1 GCA_019912685.1 Kofleriaceae bacterium | reverse complement strand
CACCTCGCGCCACACCTCGCCCTGGGCCGCCTCGCTCTACCAGCGCGCCCGCGACCGCGGCTGCGATCACCCGCACGCCTGCCGCATCCTGGCCCGCGCCTGGTGCCGCATCCTCTACGCCTGCTGGCAGAAGCGCGTCGCCTACGATCCTGGCAAGCACGCCGCGGCCATCAAGTTCACCCCTCGCATCGTCGGCAAGGAGGCCGCGTGACGCGAAAGAGGTTGACACAGGATGTCTCACGGCAGCACCTCGAACGCGCCGGCGTTCGACGAGCGCCCGTCGACGGTGACGATCACCTCGGTCGCCCCGACGCGCGCGGCGTCGGGCACGGTGACCGCGATCGCCGTCTCGCCCCACGACAGCACGAGCGCGCGCGCCATCGGCAGCTCGAGCCCGAAGTCGACCGAGCCCGGCGGCAGCGTCGTGCACGTGCCGTCGCCGGCGCCGCGGCCCTCGCCGCAGAAGCCGTCGCCGTGCACCGTCACCATCGCGCCCCGCGTCCCCTGCGCCGGGACGACGCGATCGATCGTCGGTCCGCTGCCCGGCTGACACGCGGCCAGCCCGAGGGCGGCCGCGACCGACTTCACCGTCGCTCCTTCACTGGGGGACCTTCTTCCAGTCCTCGAGGAAGCGGGTGAGGCCGAGGTCGGTCAGCGGGTGCTTCGCGAGCTGGAGCAGCACCGAGAGCGGGCACGTCGCCACGTGCGCGCCCATGCGCGCCGCCTGGTGGACGTGCATCGGGTGGCGCACCGACGCGACGAGCACCTCGGTCTCGAAGCCGTAGTGGTCGTAGATCTCGAGGATCTCCTGGATGAGCTGCATGCCGTCGGTCGACACGTCGTCGAGCCGGCCGACGAACGGCGAGATGTACGTCGCGCCGGCCTTCGCCGCGAGCAGCGCCTGGGTCGCGCTGAAGCAGAGGGTCACGTTGGTCTTGATGCCCTCGTCGTGGCACGTCTTCACCGCCTTCAGCCCCTCGGGGATGAGCGGGATCTTGACGACGATGTTCGAGCGCAGCGCGGCGAGCTCGCGCGCTTCCTTCATCATCTCGTCGTGCGTGAGCGTGACGACCTCGGCCGACACCGGTCCCTTCACGACGTCGCAGATCTCGAGCAGCACCTCACGGAACTTCCGCCCGGTCTTGGCGACGAGCGACGGATTCGTGGTGACGCCGTCGACCAGTCCCATGGACGCGGCTTCCTTGACCTCTCGAACGTCGGCGGTGTCGATGAAGAAACGCATGCTGGCTCCTCGATGCAGGGCGCGTGAACTTGCGCACGCTGCGGGACGGTCGTAGCGTGTGCGCCGCCCACGGTCAATCGATCGAGCGAATCAGCCCAGCCCCATGGCCAAGCACGTCATCGTCGGTTGCGCGGGGTTGCCGCACGGAGTCGGATGGCCGCGGTACTTCCTGCGGTTGCCGTACCTCGAGACGGCGGCGCTACTGCAGAGCCCCGTGCGCGCCTCCGTGCTCCGTCGCTGGCGCGAGGCCGCGGGTCACGAGCGCGCGTTCGGTGTCGTCGCGCCTGCGATCGTCACGCACATGCCGGGCCCGCGTGGCTTCGGCCCGCGCGGCTGGCCCGTGCCCGCCGGGCGCATCAACGAGGTCGGTGGCTTCCGCAACTCCGAGATCGTGCACCAGGGCGTCGAGGCGCTGGTCGCGGCCGCCGAGACGCTCGAAGCCGGCGTCGTGATCTTCCGGACGCCGCCCGACTTCTCGCCGTCGCAGACGAATCGCGACGCCATGCGCCACTTCTTCGCCGAGCAGGCGAACGCCGAGCGGTTCGCGGGGCGCTCGCGCGTCTGGGTTCCCTCCGGGCTGTGGGAGCCACCGGCGGCGTACGCGCTCGCGCGCGATCTCGGAATCCTGTGTGGTCTCGATCCCCTCGGTGGTGATCCCGAGCGCCGGCACGCGCCGTTCTGGGCGTCGCTCAGCGGGGACGACGTGTACCTCGTGGTGAGCGGGCTCGGTCGCGGGCGCCGGCGAACCAGCAACGATCACCTCGAGCAGATCGCGGAGATCGCCCTGCGACACGACCGGGCCTGGGTCGTGTTCTCCACCGTCGAGCCCTTCCCCGATGCGATCCGGCTGACCAAGATGGTCGCCGGGACCGCCACCGACACCGATGATCTCGACGCGAGCGACTCGGATCGACCAGACGACGAGGACGCCCTGGTCGATCCGTCGGAGTGACTACAAGAAGAACGTGGCGATCGGAACCGGCAGCTCGCCGACCACCTTGGGTGGTAGTGGCTTCGCCGGCCTCTCGGGCGCCGCCGCGGTCATGGACCGTGGCGCGGACGCCGAGAGCTGCTTCTTCGTGGAGCGGTTCGTCTTGATCGAGCCCTTACGCTGAGCGGGACGTGCAGAACGCTGATCTCTGACCATGTTTCCCCCCGAGGGAATGGACGCCTACGAGAGTAGAGAGGCCGTCTGGCAGCTGTCAATCGACGAGCGGTCACCTTTACAACCGGTCGGTCCTCTCCTATAAACGTTCAACATTTCTAGACAATCGGGTAACCAATGGAATTCTCTCACGTCGTAGAGCCCGCCCTCACCGCTTCCACTGACCTGCTGGTGATGGTGGCATTCGGCGACCCGACAAAGGACCCGACATTCCGTACCCTGGACACGGCGACCGGCAAGGGTCTCTCGGAAGCCGCCCGGTCGGAGTCGTTCGAGGGCAAGGCCGGTCAGTCGCTCGTCTTCTGGGCGAACGGCGCCGTCAAGGCCAAGAGAATCGCAGTGTTGGGTGCTGGGCCGAAGGCCGAGGTCGAGCTCCCCGCCCTGCGTGACGTCGGCGCGATCGCCGCCCAGATCGCCAACAAGGTCGGGGCCAAGAGTCTCGCGCTCGTGGTCCCGTCGTTCGGGGCCCCGCGCGAGCCCGCGGCCATCCAGATGGTCGCCGAGGGCTCGATCCTGGGCACGTACAAGTTCGGCCGCTACCTGACCGGGGCCGAGGCCAAGAAGTCCCCGAGTCTCCAGCACTTCGGGTTCATCGTCGACACCAAGGGAAAGAAGCCGACCGCCGCCCAGACCAGGGCGTTCAAGGGCGCGGTCGAGCGCGCCGAGGTGGTGGCGGCCGCGATCTCGCGGGCCCGCGACATGGTGAACGAGCCCGCCGCGTACATGACGCCCACGCAGGTCGCCGCCGAGGCCGAGGCGATCGCGAAGAAGCACGACACCGTCACGGTCCACGTGCTCGGCGCCAAGAAGTGCGAGGACCTCGGGATGGGGATGTTCCTCGCGGTCGGCAAGGGCTCCGACCAGGAGCCCAAGCTCGTCCACCTCGTCTACAAGCCGAAGAAGGCGAAGAAGAAGATCGCGCTCATCGGCAAGGGCGTCACGTTCGACTCGGGCGGCTACTCGCTCAAGCCGTCGAACGCGATGGAGGACATGAAGGTCGACATGTCCGGCGCCGCCGCGGTCATCGCGGCGATGGACGCGATCGCGACGCTCGGATGTGAGCACGAGGTGCACGCCGTGGCCGCGTGTTGCGAGAACCTCGTCTCGGGTCGCGCCTACAAGCTCGGCGACGTGCTCACGTCGATGGACGGCACCACCGTCGAGATCAACAACACCGACGCCGAAGGTCGCCTGACCCTCGGCGACGCGATCACGTACGTCCGCACGAAGATCCAGCCCGACGAGATGTTCGACTTCGCGACGCTCACGGGCGCGTGCATGGTCGCGCTCGGGCCGTACACCGCCGGCGTCATGTCGGATCACGACGGGCTCTGCCGCGCGTGGCTCGCCGCCGCCGAGCGCGCGGGCGAGGACATGTGGCGCCTGCCGCTCACGTCGCGCCTGCGCGAGCAGCTCAAGAGCCCGGTCGCCGACATGCGCAACACCGGCGATCGGTTCGGCGGCGCGATCACCGCGGGCCTCTTCCTCAAGACGTTCGCCAAGGACACGCCGTGGGTGCACGTCGACATCGCGGGACCGGCGTCGATCTCGTCGAGCCGGCCGTGCCAGCCGCGCGGCGGCACCGGGTTCGCGGTCGCCTCGATCGTCGAGTACCTGGCGAAGCGCTGAGGCGTAACTTCGCGTCGTTGAACGGTTTTCTCCCTCACCGCACCGCGGCAATGTTTGACGCGGTGACCCCTGACTGTTACAATGAGCCTCTAGCTCGGTCCGTACCAGAGGCATCCTTTGAAGCAACAGTTCGCGATCGGTGACAAGGCGGTCTATCCGGTTCATGGGGTCGCGGAGGTGGTCGCGATGGAGAAGCGCGACATCGGCGGCTCGCAAACCGCCGTGTATATCCTCAAGATCCTTGAGACCGGCCTCAAGATCATGGTGCCGACGGCCAACGCCGGCGCCGTGGGTCTGCGCGAGCTGATCGGCCCCAAGCAGGTCAAAGAGGTCTACGCGATCCTCAAGTCGCGAGACGTCCCGCGCGACACCCAGACCTGGAACCGTCGATACCGGGAGTACATGGAGAAGATCAAGACGGGGAGCATCTTCGAGATCGCCGAGGTGCTCCGCGATCTGTGCGTGCTCCGTGCGACCAAGGATCTCTCGTTCGGCGAGCGCCGCATGCTCGAGAACGCGCGCACGCTCCTGGTGAAGGAGATCGCGGTCGCGAAGGGCTCGCCCGAGGACAAGGTCGCCGCCGAGATCGACGCGATGTTCGCCAAGGCCGCGGCCTAGGCTCGAACGGGATCAGTAGCGCAGAAACGCGCTCGCCCAGGTGAGGCCGGCGCCGCCCCAGCGAGCGGCAGCGAGCGTTCAACAGTGATTCAGAAGCACGGGGCCTCTGGTGCGGTCCGGGGTCTATCTGGGATCAGTAGCGCAGGAACGCGCTCGCCCAGGTGAGGCCGGCGCCGAAAGCAATCAGCGCGACGGTGTCGCCGCGCTCGATCTTCCCGAGCTCGATCGCCTCGTGCAGGCAGATCGGGATCGAGGCGGCGGTCGTGTTGCCGTACTTCTGGATGTTGTTGTGCATCTTCGCTTCGGGCAGCCCGATCAGCTTCGCGACCATCTGGTTGATCCGCAGGTTCGCCTGATGCGGGATCACCATGTCGATGTCGTCGAGCTTGAGCCCGTTCGTGACCATGCCTTCCATGAGCACCATCGGCATGCGCGTGACCGCCTGCTTGAACACCTTCTTGCCGACCATGTGCGGGTAGTGCTTGGCCGCCTCCATGTCCTCGGCGGTGATGCGCGGGTGATTGCGCGAGGCCGGTGACTCGGTCCACAGGATCTCGGCCTCGGTGCCGTCGGCGTGCAGGTGCGTCGACAGGATCATGTTCTCGTCGGTCGCACGCCCGACGAGCGCCGCGCCCGCGCCGTCGCCGAAGAGCACCGTGACGTCCCGGCCGCGCGTCGACACGTCGAGGCCGGTCGAGTGCACCTCGCTGCCGATGACGAGGATGTTCTTGTACTGGCCCGTGCGGATGAACGCGTCGGCCATCGCCAGTCCGTAGATGAAGCCCGTGCACTGCTGGCGGATGTCGTAGCAGGGGATCTCGCCGAGCTTCAGCAGGCGCTGCACGAACACGCCGGTGCCGGGGAACGTCACGTCCGGCGACAGCGTGGCGTAGATCAGCATGTCGACGTCCTTGGCCGCGACGCCCGCCTTCTCGAGCGCCTCGGTGCACGCCTTGGCCGCCATCTCGGCCCCGCCCTCGCCCGGATCGACCCAGCGCCGCTCCTCGATGCCGGAGCGCTCGACGATCCACTCGTGGGTGGTCTCCATGACCTTCGACAGGTCGTGGTTGGTGACCACGCGGGGCGGCACGTAGGCCCCCACACCCAGGATGCGGCTGCGATACGTCGTCATGTCGTCCCCCGTTCGGGCGTCGTCAGACGTCCAGGTTGCGGACCTTCAGCGCGTTCTCCTCGATGAACAGCCGGCGCGGCTCGACCAGATCGCCCATGAGCGTCGAGAAGATCTCGTTGGCGACCTGCGGCTCGCGCACGTCGACCTTGAGCAGGTTGCGCCGCGCGGGATCCATCGTCGTCTCCCAGAGCTGCTCGGCGTTCATCTCGCCGAGGCCCTTGTATCGCTGGATCTGCAGGCCCTTGCGGCCGAGCGCCTCGATCGCCGTCGCCACCTCGTCCATCGTCTGCGCCTCGATGGGCGCGCCCGCGGCGCCCGCGCTCGGGGTCGTGATCGTGAACGGCCCCGCGAGCACCTTGGCGAGCTCGTCGGTGATCTTGCGCAGCTCGGCGAACTCGCCGGCGCGCACCATCTCGAAGCCGATGTACGTCTCGCGGCGGACGCCGAACATGCCGGGCGCCGCGCGCACCGCCCAGGTTCCGTGCTCCGCGTCCTGGCGCAGCTCGAGCTCGACGCCGCCGAGCTCGCCGTGGAGGCGCGTCAGCTCGGCCTTCACCTGCTGCGCGATCGCCTGGAGCCTCGCCTTGTCGCGCAGGTCCTCGGGCCGCAGGCCGGCCTCGGCGAACGCCGCCGTGATGCGGCCGTCGCCGCGCTTGTCGAGGTTCCCGCGCATGCGGCGCGCCTCGAGCACGCGCTTGACCGTGCTCTTGATCGCGTCGCCGGTGAGCGTCGCCGGCTGGCCGTCGCGCGTGCCGTTCACGATCGACTCGCCGCACACGCTGTCGAGCAGGTAGTCCTCGAGCGCCTCCTCGTTCTTGAGGTAGCGCTCGTGCTTGCCCTTCTTGACCTTGTAGAGCGGCGGCTGGGCGATGAACACGTGGCCGCCGCGGATGAGCTCCTCGAAGTGGCGATAGAAGAGCGTCAGGATGAGCGTGCGGATGTGCGAGCCGTCGACATCGGCGTCCGTCATGATGACGATGCGGTGGTAGCGCAGGCGCGCGATGTCCTTCTCGACGCCCACGCCGGTGCCGAGCGCGGTGATGAGCGTCGCGATCTCCTGCGACGAGAGCATGCGGTCGAAGCGCACGCGCTCGACGTTCAGGATCTTGCCCTTGAGCGGCAGGATCGCCTGGATGGCGCGATCGCGGCCCTGCTTGGCCGAGCCGCCGGCGCTCTCACCCTCGACGATGAAGAGCTCGCACTTCGTGGGGTCGCGCTCCTGGCAGTCGGCGAGCTTGCCCGGCAACGACGTCAGCTCGAGCGCGCCCTTGCGCTGCACCATCTCGCGCGCCTTGCGCGCGGCCTCGCGCGCCTTGGCGGCGAGCGCGGCCTTGGTGATGATCGTGCGCGCCTCCTTGGGGTTGCGCTCGAGGAACTCCTGGAGCTTCTCGCTCACGACGGCGTTCACCGCGGCGGCGACCTCGGACGAGACCAGCTTGTCCTTGGCCTGGTTCGAGTACTTGGGGTCGGGCGCCTTCACCGAGATGACGGCGGTGAGGCCTTCACGGAGATCCTCGCCGGACAGGGTCGAGCCCTTCATGTCCTTGAGGAGCTTGTACTCGTTCGCGTAGTTGTTGATCGTGCGCGTGAGCGCCTGGCGAAAGCCGGTGAGGTGCGTGCCGCCGTCGCGGTTCTTGATCGTGTTGGTGAAGCAGACGATCTGCTCGTTGTAGCTCTCGTTCCACTGGAGCGCGCAGTCGACGGTGATGTTGCCCTCGGCCTCGGCGCAGAACGCGATGACCTCGGGGTTGACGACGGTCTCCTTCGTGTTCATGTCGGCGACGAACGTGCGGATGCCGCCCTCGTACTGGAACACCTGCGACTTGCCGGTGCGCTCGTCCTCGATCGCGATCGCGAGCCCGCTGTTGAGGTACGCGAGCTCGCGGAGCTTCTGCGCGAGCTGCTCGTAGCTGAACTGGGTCACGTTCTTGAAGATCGAAGGGTCGGGGTGGAACGTGATCCACGTGCCCCGCTCCTTGGTCTCGCCGAGCTTCTCGAGGCCCGTCGTCGGGATGCCGCGCGCGTACTCCTGGTAGTACACGTGGCCGTCGCGGTGGATCTCGAGGCGCAGGTAGTCGGAGAGCGCGTTCACCGCCGAGACGCCGACGCCGTGCAGCCCGCCCGAGACCTTGTAGCTGTCCTGGTTGAACTTGCCGCCGGCGTGCAGGACGGTCATCACGAGCTCGGCCGTGGGCCGCTTCTCGATCGGATGGATGCCGACGGGGATGCCGCGGCCGTTGTCCTTGATCGTCACCGACGAGTCGGGATGGATCTTGACCTCGATGCGATCGCAGAAGCCGGCGAGCGCCTCGTCGACCGAGTTGTCGACGACCTCGAACACGAGGTGATGCAGGCCCGTGCCGTCATCGGTGTCGCCGATGTACATGCCCGGACGCTTGCGGACGCCCTCGAGGCCCTTGAGGACGCTGATGCTGCCGTCGGAGTAGTCCGACCCATCAGAAGTGGTTGGATTGACTTCAGGTTCCGCCATTTCCCTCGGCGCTCGAATTGGGTCCCGCTTCGTACCACATCCCGGGGGGGTTCGGAAGCGCCGAAAGCAACTTCAACTGTCTTGTTTTACAGGGAAAATTACCCCGTCGCGGACCTCGTGATCGACTCGTTCCCGGGTGAGCCGGACATGGCGGAAATGCGTGGTCGTGATGAAGCACTGGAGCTCGCGCTGGGCGAGGTACTCGAACAGGTAGAGGTTCCGCGTCTCGTCCAGCTCCGAGCTCACGTCGTCGAGCAGGAGGATCGGCGGGTCGCCGTGGTGCTCGCGCAGGAGGTCGAGCTCCGCGGTCTTCCAGGCGAGCACGAGCGCGCGCAGCTGGCCCTGCGAGGCGAAGCTCGCGGCGTCGGCGTTCGAGAACCTGAAGACGAGATCGTCGCGGTGCGGTCCGAGCGACGTCGAGCCGCGCGCCAGGTCCTTCCGCCGGTCACGCGCCAGCCCGGCTTTCACCGCGGCCTCGTCGCCGGCGGCGAGCTCGGGCGCCGTCACGTGCTCGAGCGCGACCGGCAGGCCCGTGCGCGTGATCGCCTCGAACGCGACGGCGAAGCGCGGCGAGATCTCGTCGAGGAGCGCGCGCCGCGTCCTCGCCAGCACCACCGCGAGCGGCGCCAGCTGCTCGTCGTAGACCGCGAGCATCGCCTCGGCGTTCCGGTCGCCCTCGGCGTTGCGCAGGACGGCGTTGCGGCTCTTCAGCACCTTCTCGTAGGCCTGGAACTGCTCGAGGTACGAGGGCATCCACGAGAACACCGAGCGGTCGAGGAAGCGCCGCCGCTCCGCCGGCGAGCCGCGCGCGATCTGCAGGTCCTCCGGCGCGAACAGGACGACGTTGAACGCGCCGAAGTAGCGCGCGAGCGGCCGCGGCGTCTTGCCGTCGAGCGTGACCGTGCGGTGCCCGGGCTCGACCGTGACCTGGTACTTGCGCTCGAGGTCGTCCTTCACCACGCGCGCGGCGAGCGTCGCCCTGGGCGCGTCGCGCCGGATGAGGTCGGCGAGCCGGCTCGTGCGGAACGAGCGCAAGGTCGCCAGCACGTACACGACCTCGAGGAGGTTGGTCTTGCCCTGGCCGTTGTCGCCCGCGAAGACGTTGAAGCGCGGCCCCGGCACGAGCTGGAGCGGCGCGAGGTTGCGCGCGCCCTCGGCTGCCAGCGCCGCGATACGCACCCGGGGCTCTCAGATGCGCATCGGCATGATGACGCCGACGTAGTCGTCGCCGGCGAGCGGCCGCAGGAGCCCCGGATCGAGCTCGCCGCCGAGGTCGATGGCGACCTGGTCGGAGTGCATCTGCGTGAGCAGCTCGATGACGTACTTCGGGTTGAAGCCGATCGAGACCGGCTCGCCCGTGTAGTCGGCGTCGATGTCCTCGCGGACCTCGCCGAGGTCCGGGTTGTCGCTCGCGATGGTGAAGCCGTGCTCGCCGAACGAGAGCTTCACGCCGCGCGTCTCGCTCGACATGAGCTGCGCGCGCTTGATGCCGTCGATGAACATGCCGCGGTCGACGACGGCCGAGCGCTTGTGCGTCTTGGGGATGACCTGCTCGTACGGCGGGAACTGCGCCTCGATGAGCTTCACGGCGAGGGTGAGGTCGTCGACCTGCAGGAACAGGTACGGCGTCTTCACGGCGAGCTTGGCGCTCGCCGCGCCGTCGAGGATCTTCTTGATCTCGAGCAGGCCCTTCTTGGGGATGATGACCCCGGCCGAGAGCTGTGGGCCGCCGGGCAGGGCGCGGTCGACGCGCGACAGGCGGTGGCCGTCGGTCGACACCATGCGCGCCGTCGAGCCGTTGGCCTCGAAGAGCACGCCGTTCAGGTGGAAGCGCGTCTCGTCGTTGCAGACCGAGAACAGCGTCCGGTCGATCATCTCGCGCAGCGTGCCCGCCTCGATGTCCGCGAACGGCGCCTCGCGGTGGTCGGGGACCTTGGGGTAATCGCGGTCGGGCATGCCGACGACGCGGTAGCTGACCTTGCCCGCCTTGATCTCGGCCCAGTTGTTCTCGACCTTCTTGAGCGTCAGCTCGTCGCCGGGGAGGTTCGCGACGATGTCGTGCAGCGCCTTGGCGCCGACGGTGAGCCCGCCCTCGGCGCCGTGCGTGACCTTGAGCTCCGCCGAGAGCGACACGTTCAGGTCGGTCGCGACGCAGAGCAGCTTGCTCTTGCCGCTGACGCGCAGGAGCACGTTCGCGAGCATCGGCATCGTGCTCTTGCGGTCCGCGATGCTCTGCGCGAGACGCAGGCCACGGATGAACTCTGCTTTCTGGATCCGGAACTCCATGACGTGTCTCTCTTCGTTCGAGTTCTCGTTCCTTCTCTCTTCTCTTTATCTTTGATCGATCAAATTAAGAGAGAAGGATCAGGATCAGTAGGTCTGTGGACGGTGTGGGTAACGGAGGAAGCCGAGAGGATGTTTACGATCTTCGCGGGTGGGAGTGTGAGCGAGAATGTCGGCTTGGCTCTGCGCGGGAGAGGGCTGACGGTGGATTGTCCGGGCCGTTCGATTTCGTTCAGCGTGAATCCACAGCCAATACGACAGCTAACACGACCGTCCGACTAGCGGAGGAGCGTCGCCTCGATCGCGTGGATCTCACCACGCAGGCCGGGGTCGTCCTTGAGCCGCTCGGCGATCTTCTCGACCGCGGAGATGACGGTCGTGTGGTGCTTGCCGCCGAACGCGCGGCCGAGGTCGGGGTAGCTGTCCTTCGTGTGCTGGCGCGACAGGTACATCGCCACGGCGCGCGGCCCGGCGACCGAGCGGTGGCGGCGGGGGCTCTTCAGATCGAGCGCCTTGACGCCGTAGTAGCTCGCCACGGCCTTGATGACGGCGTCGACCGTGATGTGCTCCCTGGGCCGCGCCAGCGCACCTCCGAGCGTCTCCTGCGCGAAGGCGAGGTCGATGTTCCGCTTGGACAGGGAGGCGTAGGCGGCCAGGCGGATGAGCGCGCCCTCGAGCTCGCGCACGTTCGACTTGATCGAGCTGGCGATGAACAGCGCGACGTCGTCGGGCATGTGGATCGCCTCGACGGCGGCCTTCTTGCGAAGGATCGCGATGCGGACCTCGAGCTCGGGCGGCTCGATGTCGGCGAGCAGGCCCCACGCGAAGCGTGTGCGCAGGCGATCGGCGATGTCGCTGATCTCGTGCGGCTTCCGGTCGGCGGTGAGCACGATCTGCTTGTGGCTGTCGTGCAGCGCGTTGAACGTGTGGAAGAACTCGTCCTGCGTGCCGTCCTTGCCGGCGAGGAACTGCACGTCGTCGACGAGGAGGACGTCGATGCCCTCGCGGTACCGCGTCCGGAACTCGTGCATCTTGCCCGAGCGGATCGCGTTCACGTACTCGTTCATGAACCGCTCGGACGAGATGTAGACGATGCGCGAGCCGGGGCGGAGCCCGAGCTGCGCGCGGCCGATCGCGTGCAGCAGGTGGGTCTTGCCGAGGCCGACGCCGCCGCAGATGAACACCGGGTTGTACTTTGGCGGGTACGCGTTGGCGGCGGCCTGCGAGGCCGCGAAGGCGAGCTGGTTCGACGGGCCCGCGACGAACGTCTCGAACGTGTAGCGAGGGTTGAGGGTCGAGGCCTCGGGAGGGAACTTCGAGAGCGCCTCGTCCTCGGTCGGCGTCGACGAGGTGGTCGCCGCTTGCGCCTCGACGGCCGCGGAGGCGGCGGCCTCGGCGGAGACCATCGGCGCGGGATCGACGCGGCGGGCGTCACCCGCGTCGACCGACAGCTCGACGCGGTACGGAACGCCGGTGGCGGCCCGGATCTCGTCGAGCACCGTCTCGAGATAGTTCGACTCGAACCACAGCCGGACATACGAGTTCGGCGCGCGCAGGTGAAGGACGGATCCCTCCTGCCCGACGCACTCGATGGGCCGCAGCCACATGTCGAAGTTCTGGGGAGAGACCTTGCTGGAGAGGCGTCCGAGCGCGGACTGCCACAGGGCGAGACCAGGCTGGCCGGCGTCGGTCGAGGACGAGCCGTGAGGTGTCACGAGATCGCCGCCTTGGTCGATTCGCCGCGCCCACGGATGGCCGTGAGCGATGCTCGGAAAGTTATCCACAGAGAGCCTCCCCTGTACCTTTGTGGCGATGAATCCATGAGGAAGATTGGATGGTTAGAAGAGAAGTCGGACAGCGTTAGCCGAAGCAAAGACACGAGTTGTCCACAGACCTCACCCAGGGTGAGGGTGCCTGTCGCTCCCCCCGGGAAGCATCGCGATCGTTTCGCTCGAGATGCTGCGCGTGCGTCGGCCGTGACGCTCCGCGAGGCCTGGTGTCTATCAGAGCGGAAAAGCGCCCTGCAATACCAAAAGGTCAGGAATTCAGAAGCCTTCGATCTCACATCACTCCCGAGCGGCGAATCTGTGTCGGGAGTGAGCTGCATGTGGATAACTCCGTGCGCGGCACGAAGCGTCACGCATCATCTCGTCGCAGGTTGCTCGCCTTGACACCCCGGCGTGACGCGAGTATCGATCCCCGTTCCTTTTCGGCCCGGCCCGGAGTCTCGTCATGAAGCGCACGTACCAGCCACACAACAAGAGCCGCAAGCGGACCCACGGCTTCCGCGCCCGCAAGAAGACCCGCGGTGGTCGGGAGGTCCTCCGTCGCCGCCGGGCCAAGGGGCGCAAGCGCCTCTCGGTGACGATCGCGAAGAAGTAGGCGTGGCTCGAGGCGACGCGCGCCCGTTCCGGCTCACCAAGGACATGCGTCTGCGGCGCCGGCCGGAGTTCGTCGCCGTCCAGTCCTCAGGTCGCAAGGTCCACGGCAAGCTGTTCATGGCCCTTGTCGCACAGAGCACGCCCTCGTCGTCGATCGGACGCGTGGGCCTGACCGTCACCAAGCGCATCGGCAACGCCGTGACTCGCAACCGCATCAAGAGACGAACGCGCGAGTGGCTCCGCCGCAACGGCTGGGTGCCGGCGGGTCGTGACGTCGTGCTCGTCGCCAAGGACGGCGCCGCTGCGGCCACGTCGGCCGAGCTCGGCGCGGACCTCTCGCGCATCGTGCAGAGGATCTGATGCAGGCGCAGGCCGTGATGACGCGCGTGGTGCTGGCGCCGATCCGGTTCTACCGGCGCTTCCTGTCCGCGCTCAAGCCGCGGCCGACTTGCCGATACCTGCCGACGTGCTCCGAATACGCGGTGGAAGCGATCGAGAAGCGGGGTGTTCTCGTCGGAGGGCTCAAGGCTCTCGGGCGCATCTGCCGCTGTAACCCGCTGTTTCACGGTGGGTACCACCCCGTCGACAGGCAGAGCTGATGGAAGACCAAGGCAAGCGGATTCTCCTGTTCGTCGTCATCGCGGGGGTGATCTTCTTCGCGTGGCAGTGGCTGTTCCCGCCGGAGAAGCCCAAGCCTCAGCCGCCGGCGGTGGCCGGTGAGACGAGCGGCGTCCCGTCGTCGGTGACCTCGCCCGTCGGGCGGCCGAAGGACGGAGCGCCGGCGCCCGCCGAGGTGCCGGTGACCGAGGACACGATCGTCCTCGAGTCGAACGCGGTGAAGCTGACGTTCTCGAACGTCGGCGGCGTGGTGAAGGAGTGGGAGCTGCTCCACGATCCGGTGAAGGGCCGCGTGATGCGCGAGCTCCTCGTGCGCGGCGAGCAGCCGGGCAAGAGCCTGGGCGCGGTGAACTTCAGCAACTCGACCCACGTGCTGCCGGTCGCCGCGGAGTGGAAGGGCGAGAAGCTGTCCGACACGAAGGTCCGCTACCGCTACACGGGCAGCGGGCTCGACGTGACGAAGGAGTACGAGCTCTTCCCGGAAGCCTACGTGCTCAAGCTGACGGTCGAGTTCGGGCTGGCGCCGGGCGCCACCGGGACCGCGTCGCAGCGGCTGGCCGTGTCGGTGTTCGGCGGAGCGCCTGGCGACCCGGCCGCGCGCGTGCGCGTGCCCACCGGATCGCAGTGCCACATCAACGGCGAGGTCTCGTCGCCGCGCGCGGGCGAGCTGGCGCGCACGCCGCGCGAGCGCCAGGGGACGATCCGGTATGCCGGGCTCGCGCACCGCTACGACCTCGTCGCGATGTCGCCCAGGGACGGCAAGTCCGAGAGCCTCGCGTGCAACGCCTACAAGCTCGAGGGCGTGAAGGACGGCGTGCAGGTCGACCTCGTGTACCCCGAGTCGACGCTCAAGCCCGGAGATGCGGTGCAGCGCGAGGTCACGATCTACGCGGGCCCGCGCTACCTCGAGAAGCTCGAGGGGGCGGACACGATCGCCGGCTACGAGACCGGCTTCCGCGACGTGCTCGACTTCGGCTGGTTCAGCTTCATCGCCAAGCCGATGCTGTGGCTCCTGACCTGGCTCTACGACTTCGTCGGGAACTGGGGCATCGCGATCATCCTCCTGACGGTGATCGTCAAGCTGGCGACGCTCTACTGGACGACCAAGTCGATGCGCTCGATGCGCGCGATGGCGGCGCTCAAGCCGGAGATCGAGGCGCTCCAGAAGAAGTATCCGGACGACAAGGCCAAGCAGCAGCAGGCCCAGATGGACCTGTTCAAGCAGCACGGCGTGAGCCCGCTCGCGGGCTGCCTGCCGATGCTGCTGCAGATGCCGATCTGGTTCGCGCTCTACAAGATGCTGTCGGTCGCCGGCGAGCTCCACGGCGCGGTGTTCATCCCGGGCTGGCTCGAGGACCTGACGGCGCGCGATCCGTACTTCATCGTCCCGATCGCGCTGACCGGCCTCATGTTCCTGCAGTCGAAGGTGCAGCCCGCGACGGGCGACTCGATGCAGCAGAAGATGCTGATGTACGGCCTGCCGCTCATGTTCGGCGTGATGGGCCTCTACTTCCCGTCGGGGCTCGGCGTCTACATGGTGACCAACTCGTTCCTGTCGATCGGGCACACGCTCTACATGAAGCGCAGCGACGGCAAGACGCCGCCGAAGGCGACCGCGAAGGCCGAGACGAAGACCGCGGCGAAGGCCGAGGCGAAGACCGAGGCCAAGCTCGAGAAGAAGAGCGACGCCAAGGCGGACGCGAGCGACGACGAGGACGTGGAGGACGAGGAGAGCGGGGACGAGGTCGCGGAGGAGCCCACGCCGGCCAGGGGACAGGCGGCGGCCAAGAACACGTCGGCCGCGCAGGCGCAGCGCCGCGGCAAGCGCCGTGGCAAGCGCCGCTAGCCATCCTTCGATTTCCATAACACCGAGAGGCTGTCCGTGACCGAGACCACCACGACCGACACGACCGACGTTGCCGAGCGCGCCTGCGACTTCCTGCAGGGCGTCCTCGAGCGGATGGGCATCCAGGCCGACATCGACGTGAACGAGGGCGAGGACAAGATCGTCCTCGAGATCCAGACCTCCGATCCGGAGATGGTGATCGGGCGCAAGGGGCAGGTGGTCGACGCCCTCCAGCACCTGGTCAGCAAGGTCGTCTATCGCGAGCGCGCCGGCGAGAAGGGCAAGCCGATCGTGGTCGACTCGGGCGGCTATCGCGACAAGCACGTGCTGCGGCTGCAGTCGCTGGCCCAGCGCATGGGCGAGAAGGCGCTCGCCACGCAGGCGATCGTCGAGCTGTCGCCGATGTCGGCGCACGATCGCCGCATCGTGCACATGGCGATCGCGGAGATCCCGGGACTCTCCAGCCGCTCCGAGGGCGAGGGCGACGATCGCCACATCCTCGTCGTGCCCGAGGCGCTCGCGGCGAAGCAGTGACCGTCGGCCGCGGTGGCAACGACACCATCGCGGCCTGCGCGACCGCGGCGGGGACCGGCGGCGTCGCGATCGTGCGCGTGAGCGGGCCGGCCGCCGTCGCGATCGCGT
>JAIOII010001076.1 GCA_019912685.1 Kofleriaceae bacterium | reverse complement strand
GCGGCACGCCGAGCTGCTGCGCGAGGGCGCGCGCGACGACGTCGGGCTCGACGGCGCGGTTGGCGATGAGCGCGGAGCCCAGCCGGAGCCCGTCGGAGTGCGTCAGCGCGTGCTGGATCTGCTCCTCGGTGACCAGCTGCGCCTCGAGCAGGAGCTCGCCGATCCGCATCAGACGCTCTTCTTCATGCCGTACATCAGCATCACCAGGAACACGGCGACGGGGAGGAGGTACGGCACGACGAACAACCCGCCGACGTTGAACCTGTCCCAGCCGATCATGATCTCGCCGGCGATGATCGAGCCGGCGACGAGGAAGGCGCCGAGGGCCTCGGGCCAGTCGGTCTCGACCTTGAGGCCGACCCAGAAGATCGAGGCGCCGATGATGAAGGTGACGAGCGCGAGCGCCCACGACGGCAGCCCGAAGAAGCCCTTCACGCCCTCCTTCGCGATCGTCGGGTTCGAGAGCGCCAGGTTCGCGACGAGCGCGCCCACGATCAGCACGCCGAGGAAGATGAGGTACGTCCACATCTTGCCCTTGCGGCCTCCCAGGAACTCTTTCTCGGTAGCCATCGTTTCCCCCGGCCCAGCATTTTATCCCCACTGGCCAGGGGCGCGCTACTTGTTGGCGGCAAGGGCGGCGGCGCGGCCGGCGTCGACATCGACGCGGGTGAGGAGGAAGCCACCGACGATGAAGAACGCGATGATCGAGAGGATCGCCGGGCGGCTCGAGCCGAACGCGGTCTGGGCGAGCGCGAAGATCGCGGGCCCGGCGATGCCGGCGAACTTCTCGAAGACGGCGAACAGGCCGAAGAACTCGCTCGAGCGGTCGCGCGGGATCATCGACGCGAAGAGCGAGCGCGACAGCGCCTGCGTGCCGCCCTGGACCAGGCCGACGAGCACGGCGAGGACGAAGAAGTCGGTCGTGCTGTCGAGGAAGTAGCCGTAGATCGACACGACGACGTAGACCGCGAGGCCGGCGAGGATCGCGCGCCGCGTGCCGATCACGCCGGCGATCGCGCCGAACAGGAAGGTCGCCGGGATGCCGACGAACTGGACGATCACGAGCGCGGTGATGAGCGACCTGGCCTCGAGGCCGAGCTCGGCGCCGTAGAGCGTGGCGACGCGGTAGATCGTGCCGATGCCGTCGTTGTAGACGAGGAAGGCGACCAGCATGAGCGCCGCCTGGGGGAAGCGGCGCAGCTCGTTGTACGTCGCGCGCAGGTCGCGGAAGGCGGCGCGCACGGCGGCGAAACCCGAGGCGCGGCGCTCGGGCGGCAGCGCCGGCTCGCGGACGACGCGGAAGATGGGGATGGCGAAGATCGCCCACCACGCCGCGGTGACCAGGAAGGCGACGTGTACGGCGCCGGTCGACTTCAGGCCGAACGCGCCGAGCGTGGCGAGGAGGAGCCCGCCGCCGAGGTAGCCGAGCGCGTAGCCCGCGGTCGACACCCGATCGATCTCGTGCGGGCGTGCGACGTGGGGCAGGAGCGCGTCGTAGAAGACGAAGGCGCCGTTCGCCGCGATGTTGGCGACGCCGAAGAGGACGAGCGCCCAGAGCCAGTCGCCCTGCTCGATCGTCGCCATGGTCGCCGTGGCGGCGACGCCGAGGATCGAGAAGCCGAGGAGGAAGCGCTTCTTCACCGGCGCGCGGTCGGCGATCGCGCCGAGGATCGGCGCGAGGAGCGCGGCGATCGCGAGCGCGATCGTGGTCGCGATCGTGAAGCGCCGGCTCGCCTCCGACTCGAGCATCGGCTGGCCGGCGACCTTCACGTAGAAGATCGGGAAGACCGCCGAGACGACGACCGTGATGAACGCCGAGTTCGCCCAGTCGTACGCCGCCCACGCCCGCAGCTCGCGCCGATCGAGGCCGAGGCGGGCGAGGACGCTCACGCCCTCACGCTACCACTCAGCGCGCGGCCTTGACCTTCTTGATCTCCTCGATCAGCTCGGGCACCGCCTTCTCCCAGGTGCCCACGTAGCCGTAGTCGGCGACCTGGAAGATCGGCGCCTCGGGGTCCTTGTTGATCGCGACGATCGTCTTGGACCCCTTCATGCCGGCGAGGTGCTGGATGGCGCCCGAGATCGCGACGGCGAAGTAGAGGTTCGGCGCGACGATCTTGCCGGTCTGGCCGACCTGCCAGTCGGCGGGGACCATGCCGGCGTCGGTCGCGGCGCGCGACGCGCCCATGGCGGCGCCGAGCAGGTCGGCGAGGCCCTCGAGCACCTTGAAGTTCTCGCCGCTCTGCATGCCGCGGCCGCCGGACACGACGACCTTGGCGCTCGTCAGCTCGGGGCGGTCGCTCTTCTGCGACTCGATGCGATCGATGCGCGCGCCCTTGGCGTCGATGGCGCCGGCGTCGGCCGCCGTGATCTCGCCCGCGCTGCCGAGCTCCTCGGCCGGCGTGAACTCCGACTGGCGCGGGGTCACGCAGATGATCGGGGTCGAGATCTCGACCTGCGAGTACGCGTTGCCGGCCAGGATCGGGCGGGTGAAGACGTTGGGCCCGTCGATCTTCGAGATGTCCGACGCCATGCCGGCGTCGAGCAGCGCCGCGACGCGCGGCAAGAGGTCCTTGCCGACCGACGTCGCGGTGGCGCTCACCACCGTCGCGTCGTGCTCGCCGGCGAGGCGGGCGACGATCGGGGCGTGGGTCTCGGCGAGGTAGTTGGCGAGGTCGCCGCTCTCGACGGTGATGACCTTCTGCGCGTACTTCGCCGCCTGCGCGGCCGCCGCGCCGGCGCCGGCGCCGACGAGCAACACGATGACGACGCCGCCGTGGTGCTGCGCCGCCGAGCGCGCGAAGGTGAGGTTGGAGAGCGCCGACGCCTTGAGCGCGCCGTCGCCGAATTCACAGTATGCGAGGACGTTTCCCATGGTGCTGTCCTTTGCTCCGGGCGGGGCTCAGAGGGCCTTGGCTTCCTCGACCAGCTTCTGGACGAGGGTGGGGATGTCGGCGACCTTCTGGCCGGCCGCGCGCGGCGGCGGCAGGGTCACGCCGAGCTCCTTGGTCACCGCGCTGACGGCGTCGCCGCCGAGCACGTCGCCGAGCGACTTCTGCTCCATCGGCTTCTTCTTCGCCGCCATGATGCCCTTGAGCGACGCGTAGCGCGGGCCGCCCTCGCCGGTGCCGTAGGCGTGGGTCGCGGGGGTGATGTTGTTCTTCACCGACGTCGGCGCGACGATGCGCAGGTCGACGGTGAGGACCGCCGGCAGCGTCACGGCCTTGTACTCGACGCCGCTGTCGACCTCGCGGCCGACGGTGAGCGAGCCCTTGTCGGCGGCGAGCTCGACGGTCGCGGCGAACGTCGCCTGCGGCCAGCCCAGCTTGCCGGCCAGCATCTGGCCGACCTGGTTGGCGTCGCCGTCGACGGCCTGCTTGCCCATGACGACGAGGTCGGGCTTCTCCGCCTCGATCACCTTGGCGAGCGCGGCGGCGACGACGCGTGCGTCGAGCGTCTTGTCCTCGCCGTCGATGCGGATCGCGCGATCGGCGCCCATCGCGAGCGCGCTGCGCAGCTGCTGCGCGGCGTCCTCGGGCCCGATCGTGACGACCACGACCTCGCCGTGGCTCTCGTTGGTCGCGCCGTTCTCGCGGAGGCGCAGCGCGGTCTCGACGGCGTACTCGTCGAACGTATTGACGACCCAGCTCGCACCGGACAGGTCGATGGCGCCGTCCTTGATCTTCACCTTGAGCTCCGGGTCGGGAACTCGCTTGATCGGGACCAGGATCTTCACACGTGACTCCTTCGTTCGAGACCTTGAGTGACGAGGGCGCCGACCCAGTCGGCGGCGCGCACGATATCGAACTTCCGCCCGCCGTCGTCCACCGACGGTGGCGGTTTTCTGCCGCGCCCGGACGACGATCGACCGCCGTGGTCGCGGCCGAGCAGCCAGGCGAGCGCCATCTCGTCGAGCATCCCCCAGATCATGCGCGCGGCGTGCGGCGCGGGGACCGCGTCGGACCACTCGCCCGACGCCTGGCCCTCGGCGATGACGCCGGCGAGGAGGCGCAGGAGCTCGCCGAAGCGCTGCGCCGAGTACTCGCGCATGAACTTCGTCGACTGGCGGAGCTCGATGGTGAGGACCTCGGCGGCCGTCGGCTGGTCGGCGATCATGCCGATGTAGGCCCGGACGAACGCCATCAGCTTCTCGTGCGGCGTCTTCGCGGCGGCGACGGCCGCCCCCAGGAGCGCGTTCACTCGCTCCATGCGCGACTCGAACAGCGAGATGAGCAGGTCGTCCTTGCTCTTGAAGTAGAGGTAGATCGTCCCGTCGGCGACGCCGGCTTCCTTGGCGATGTCCGCGACCTTCGCGGTGAAGAAGCCCCGCTGCGCGAACACCCGCTCGGCCGCGTCGAGGATGCGGTCCCGCTTGGGTGAATGAGGCGTCATTCAGTTCCTTTCTACCGTCCATGACGCGCAACGTCAAGACGCAGTTTCCGGCGGCGTCTTGCGCGCGCAGGCGGCGCTCGCTACAACCCTGCCGTGCAAATCCGCCTATTTGTCCTCCCGGTGGCAGCGCTGGCGATCGGCCTCCTGACGGGCGCGTCGTGCAAGAAGGACTCGACCGCCAAGACCGATCCCAAGGACGTGATCGCGGCGGCCGACAACGCCAAGGCCGGCCCGGTCGACAAGACGCCGTTGCCCGGCGTGGACGTGAGCGGACTCCCCGCGGCCAAGCAGGAGACGTTCTATCGCCTCGTCGGCTCGCTGCCCTCGCCGTGCGGCAAGGCGCACAGCCTCCGCACGAGCGTGACGAGCGATCAGTCGTGCAAGCGCGCGCCGTTCGCCGCGCGCCTGGTCGCCGAGCTCCTCGTCGACGAGCAGAGCAACGACGTCGTCCAGGACCTCTACGCCGAGCGCTACACCAAGAACACGGCGGTGCAGACGATCGACGTGGGCGCGGCTCCGATGGCGGGCGAGGCGTCGGCGCCGGTCACGCTCGTCGAGTTCTTCGACTACGGCTGCCCGGCGTGCATGCAGCTCAAGCCGGCGCTCGACATGGTGCTGAAGGAGAACCGGTCGAAGCTCAAGATCTACTACAAGATGTATCCGCTCGTGAAAGCGCACCCCGACTCGCTGGGCGCGGCCAAGGCGGCGCTCGCGGCGCACGCGCAGGGCAAGTTCCACGCGATGCACGACCTCATCTTCGACCGGTTCGGCGCGCACAAGGAGTCGGACCTCCGCGGCTACGCGCAGCAGCTCGGGCTCGACATGGCCCGCTACGAGACCGACTTCGCCGCCGCCGAGGCGCGCGTCAAGGCCGACATGGAGGACGGCACCGCCGTCGGGGTCGACGGCACGCCCACCCTGTTCCTCAACGGCCGCAAGTACCCGGGGCCCTCGGATCCCAAGTACTTCGCCGCCGCGATCGAAGAAGAGCTCGCGGTTCGCCGGTGAATCCCGGGCCGCGTTTGCCGTCTCATGAGGTACCCATGAAGCGTCCGCTCGTCGCCCTCGCGCTCGCGTGCTTGCTCGTGTGCCTGGCCGCCGCCGTCGCGGCCGCCGAGGTGAAGGAAGGTGACCGCGCGCCCGAGCTCGACGGCGCCAAGCTGGAGAACGGCAAGGCGTTCAGGCTCAAGGGCTATCGCAACAAGTGGGTCGTGCTGACGTTCGGCGGCTCGTGGTGCAAGCCGTGCAAGAAGGAGCTGCCGGCGTGGGACAAGCTGGCGGCGAAGTGGGCGGGCAAGGTGACCTTCGTCGCCGTCAACCTCGACAACGACAAGGCCAAGGGCAAGAAGTTCATGGACGGGCTCAAGCTCAAGAAGATGGTGCGCGTGTACGCGCCCGAGGAATCGACGGCGGCGGCCGACGTGTACTCGCCGCCCAAGCAGCCGTCGAGCTACGTGATCGATCCCCGGGGCATCGTGCGCGAGCTCCACGAGGGCTACTCGAGCGGCGACGACAAGAAGATGGACCGGCTGCTGCAGTCGCTCGTGAAGTAGCGCTCCTTCGGCCGCTGGGAATCGCGGCGGGGACGTGGTCTGTTCGGTCGCCGTGAGCAAGCGATCGAGTTCTCGAGGCGTCGCGCTGTTCCTGGTGCTGGTGCTGGCGGCGGGCGCCGGCGGGTGGTGGTGGTGGCGAGGACGCGATCAGCGGGGCGCGGGCGGCGACGGCGCCCCGCTGAT
>JAIOII010001075.1 GCA_019912685.1 Kofleriaceae bacterium | reverse complement strand
CCCGAGGTCGACCTCGACGCGATCGTCGACCGCCACGGCGCGCTGCGACACGGCACGACGGGCCCGGATCGACTCTACGTGGCGACGCGGCGGCGGCCACCCGAGCTGGCGGTGCTGCTGCTGCTCGACCGCAGCCTGTCGAGCGACGCGTGGGTCGGCGGCCGCCGCGTGCTCGACGTCGCCACCGGCGCGCTCGTCGCCCTCGGCGAGGGCCTCGAGCAGGTCCGCGCCTCGACGGCGATCCTCGCGTTCCACAGCAACACCCGGCGCGACTGCCGGGTCGCGGCGATCAAGGAGCTCGCGACCCCGTGGGCGACCGCGCACGCGCGGCTGGCCGCCCTCGAGCCGGCCGGGTACACGCGCATCGGCCCCGCGGTGCGCCACGCGACCGCGACGCTCGCCGGCATGCAGGCGCGCCGCAAGCTGCTCGTGCTGCTCTCCGACGGCAAGCCGACCGACTACGATCGCTACGAAGGGCGCTACGGCCTGGCCGACGTGCGTCGCTCGATCATCGAGGCGAGCGAGCGTGGCATCCACGCCTTCGGCCTGGCGCTCGACGCGCGCGCCGGCGATCACCTGCCGCGCATGTTCGGACGCGGCGGGTTCGCGATCGTCTCGCGGCCGCCCGACCTGATCGCCGCGATGGGGCGCCTCTATCGCGAGCGCCTCGTCGCGTGAGCGTCAGCCGTCGTCGACGCAGGCGCGCAGCGCGTCGAGATCGCCGATGCGGAAGCCCTCCGCCGTGGTCACCACCACCCCGTTCACCTCCCAGGGGCGCAGCCCGCGGATGACGGTCTCGGTGCGCGCGGACACCAGGCTCGCGAGCGCGCCGCGCGCCAGCACCAGCGGGATCACGACGGTGCCGTCGTCGCGCGTCTCGCCGAAGCGCTCGGCCAGGTGGAGGAACAGGTTGGCGAGCCGCGCCCGCACCGGGCCCGCCGACACGATCGCCACCTTGGTGCGCAGCACCGCGCTGTGGCGCAGGAGCGCGTGCTGGAGCGCCTCGGCGATCGAGCGCTCCACCGTCGACAGCTCGAGCACCGGGCGCGCCGGGATGGCGGCGACCAGCGCGCCGTCGGAGACGACCACCGCCTCGGCGGGATAGGCGCGATCCTCGAGCACGGCGGTGTCACCGATGCTCTCGCGCGGACCGAAGATGCCGAGCGTCACCTCGCTGCCGGAGCGCAGGTAGCGCCGGCAGCGGACCAGGCCGCGGCCGATGACGTGGAACGAACGCGCGGGCTCGCCCTCGCGCCAGAGGGTCTCGCCGGCGCGGAGCTCGCGGATCGACGCGACGCCGGCGAGCTCGGCGATCACCGCGGGCGATGCCCCGCGCAGGAGGTACGAGGGCTGCAACAGGGCGTGGGCGCGGCCGACGACGGGCATCGCACGCGGGGACGCGGTCAGGACTTCCTTCATGATGCGCGCCGGCGGCGCAGGTCTACCGTACCCGGCCCGCGGAGGCATGGCGCGCGCGGCGACCCGAACGCGCCTGCGTCATGAGGTCACGGGAGCGATGTGGCGCGGCGGGCCTGCTACGCTCGCCACGTGGTGACCGACGTCGACGTGATCCGGGTGGAGCTCCAGCGCGTGCTGGCGCTGTCGCCGTCGCGGCTGGATCTGGTGGCGCTGGCGATCGCGCGCCTCGACGACGACCCGTTCGACGACGACGAGGCGCTCGCGACGCTCGACGAGTGGGGCGAATCCGTGCGTCGCGCCGCCGTCGGCCGCTCGCGCGAGGCGACGGTCGAGGTCCTTGCCGCGATGCTCGGCGGCAAGCTCGGCCTGCGCGGCGACACCGACCAGTACGACGATCCCGAGAACAGCTTCCTGCCGCGCGTGCTCGAGCGGCGCCTCGGCCTGCCGATCCTGCTGTCGATCGTCTACATCGAGGTCGGGCGCCGCGCGGGCGTGCCGCTCTTCGGGCTCGCGCTGCCCGGCCACTTCGTCGTGGCGTACCGGCGGCCGCAGCGCAACGCCGGCCAGATCGTGCTCGATCCGTTCCGCAGCGGCCGCGAGCTCTCCGACGCCGACGTCGAGGAGATCGGCTTCCGCTCGAGCGCGCCGATCACGCCCGACATGTTCGGCCCCGCCACCCCGTACACGATCGCGACCCGCACGCTGCGCAACCTCCTCGGCAGCTACCAGCGCCGCAAGCGCTGGCAGAAGGCGCGCACCGTCGCCCAGCTCATGCAGGCGATCGATCCCGACGACGACGCGCTGAACTGAGGATCTCGCGCACGCTGTCGATGCCGAGCGGCTTGGTGAAGAACGCATCGAAGCCGGCCTGCGCGGCGTGCTCGCGATCCTGCTCGCGGCCATAGCCGGTGATGGCGACGAGCACGACGTCGGCGCCCACGTGCTCGCGGACGTGACGCGCGACCTGGAAGCCGTCGAGCTCCGGCAGCCCGATGTCGACGAGCGCCAGATCGGGGCGCGCGCCCACGATCAGCTCGGCGCCGGCTGCGCCGTCGGCGGCGACGACGACGGCGCAGCCGTGCGCCTCGAGCAAGGACGCGGTCAGGTCGCGGAGATCGTCGTTGTCCTCGACGAGCGCGACCCGCACGTTCGAGGGCCGCCGGGCCGGCTCGGGCGGGCCTTCCTGCGCGTGATCCGGACTGCCGAGCGGCAGCGTCACGATGAACTCCGAGCCATGGCCCAGCCCGGCGCTGTCGACCGTGACCCAGCCGCCGTGGAGACGGACCAGCCGATCGACGAGCGTGAGGCCGATCCCCATGCCGCCGTCGGCGCGGGACAGGCTGCCGTCGACCTGCGCGAACAGGTCGAAGACACGGCCCTGCATCTCCGGCGCGATGCCGATGCCGTCGTCGCGGACGCGGATCTGGCACCAAGCGTCGCGCTGCGACGAGGACACCTGCACGCATCCGCCGGCCGGGCTGTACTTGACCGCGTTCGACAGGAGGTTGTTGATCACCTGCTCGAGGCGCACCGGATCGGCGTCGATCGTCGCTCCCGACCTGTCCACGACCTGCAGCGCGACCGACCGGGCGCGCGCCCGCTCTTCGTGCGCCTCGACGCACGCCGCGATCGTCGCGTCGACGTCGACCGCTTCCCGGCGAAGGACGATCTTGCCGGTGGTGACGCGCGCGACGTCGAGCAGGTCGTCGACCAGGCGAGCCAGCAGCTTCGACTGGCGCGCGATCAGCGCCAGGCGCTCCTCGAGCTGCGAACGGCCGCCGTCGTTGCGCGCGAGCTCGGTGGCGAGCACGATCGCGCCCAGCGGCGTCCTCAGCTCGTGACCGAGCATGGCGAGGAACTGATCGCGCTGCTGGATCGCGAGCCCGGCCTCGTACTGGCGGCAGCGGCCGCGCAGCGCGGCGCGCACCGCGGTGATCAGGGTGTCGGGCGCGATGGGACGCTCGATCACGGTCACGTTGCCGAGCGCGCTCGCCGTCCGCTGGAGGTGGTGCGCGGCCTGCGAGCTCGCCAGCAGGATCAGCGGAAAGTCGGACCAGGCGGGCTGCCCTTCCAGCTCGTGCGCGAGCTGGTGCTGCACGGTCGGACCGAGCGCTTCCTCGGTCACGATGGCGCACCCGGCGCCGTCCGCGATCCGGGCGAGCAGCTCCGCGCCGTTGGCGCAGGCCGAGGCGTCGATGTCGTGTCGCGCCAGGAGCTGCACGGCCAGCTCCCCGTCCCGGCCTCGCGGCGCGAGCACGAGCGTACGCATGCTCGTCGAGCTCATGCCGGCCCGTCGAGCGGCTCGGGCACGCCCTGCAACACCCCGCGAAATCCGGCCAGCGGCACGCCGACCGAGACCACGCCGCCGGCGAACGACAGCTCCCGGATCGAGTCCTCGTGTGCGCCGGTGCGCTTCTTCACCACGGACATCGCCTTGTGGATGCGGCCCTGGGCTTCGAAGTAGCGGAAGAGGATCACGCTGTCGGCGATGTAGCTGACGTCCGCCGGAGCCACCATGTTCCCGACGAGACCGGCCTGAGCGAGCACGAGCAGGGTCGTCACGCCGCGCTGGCCGAGGAACGCGAGCAGCTCGTGGAGCTGGATGTAGAGATGCTTCTCCGCCGGCATCGCGTGCAGGAAGCCGTTCAGGCTGTCGATGACGACGAGCGAGACGCCCTCGTCGACCAGTCGCCGCATGCGCGTGGTCAGCTCGCCCGGGCTCATCTCGCCGGGGTCGACCTGATTCACGAGCACGCCGCCGTTCGCGACGTGCGCGCTCATCTCCATGTGGAGCGCGTCGGCGCGCTCGATCGCCGTGCGACGCAGCTCGTCGAACGCGAAGATCGCGCACCGCTGTCCCCGCCGGGCCGCGGCCGTCGCGTAGAGCGCCGCGATGCTCGACTTGCCGCTGCCCGCCGGCCCGACCAGGAGGGTGCTCGAGCCGCGCGTGAGGCCGCCACCGAGCATCTGATCGAGGCTCGCGACATCGCTCGAGATCGATTCGCGCGGGAAGTCGTCGTGGTGGTCGGCGGCGACCAGCCGCGGGAAGAGCTCGATGCCCCCGCGCCGGATGGCGTAGTCGTGATTGCCGCCGAGATACGACGCGCCGCGCAGCTTGCTGACCCGGAGCCGGCGGCGATCGTTGCCGTACTCCGGCGACATCTGCTGCATCGACAGGACGCCGTGCGCCAGGCTCTGCAGCTGCATGTCGCCCGGCTCCGACGTCCGGTCGTCGAGGAGCAGGACCGTCGAGCGCTTGCCGATGAAGTGTTGCTTGAAGCCCAGCACCTCGCGGCGGTAACGGAGCGGGCTCTGCGCGAGCAAGCGCAGCTCCGACAGCGAGTCGAAGACGACGCGGTGCGGCCTGATCCTCTCGACGTGCTCGAAGATCGCGCGGGTCGTCTCGGTCAGCTCGACATCGGAGGGGTGGAAGATCGTGTTCTGCGACTCGAGCCGGCGCTGCTGCTCGAGCGCCGAGAGCTCGAACATCGCCAGCCCGTCGAGCGACCAGCCGTGGGAGTCGGCGATCTGCCGGATCTCGAGCTCGGTCTCCGACAAGGTGACGTAGAGCGCGCGTTCGCCGGCGGCGACCCCGGCGAGCAGGAACTGCAGCGCGAGCGTCGTCTTGCCGACACCTGGATCGCCTTCGACGAGGTAGATGCGGTCGCGAGGCAGCCCGCCGCGAAGGACGTGATCGAGGCCGTCGATTCCAGTTCCGGCCAGCTCCGAGAGCGCTGTCACCTCGACATCTTGCCGGGTCCGGCGGCCGATGCCTATTGCGCGGATCTGCTCGCTGTGTCTACAGCGCACACTCGAGGTCAGCCCGGATAGGCGGCCTCGAGCTCCTCGAGCGCCTCGGTGGCGTAGACCGCGATACGCTGCAGGCGCGGGACGGTATCGCGGCAGCCCGTGAAGCCGAAGTTGAGCGTGTCGGCGTAGCCGTTGATCGTGATGTTGAGGCCGGCGCCGTGGAACGGGATCGAGACGGGGTAGGGGGCGTCGAGGCGCGCGCCGCGGAAGTAGAGCGGCTTGTCCGGGCCGGGCACGTTCGAGACGACCACGTTGAACGCGGGGCGCACGCGCCCCGCCGCGCCCGGCACCTGCTGCAGCGACAGCGGCGCGAGCAGCATCGCGCTGTACTGGATCATCGCGTTCCGCGACATGCCCTGGAGCTGCTCCTTGGCCCGCTTCGTCGAGGCGATGATCGCGCCCAGCTGCATCGCCGGCTCCTCGACGTCGGTGGCGAGCGAGGCGAGGATCGCGGCCACGGCGTTGCCGCCGCCGGGGTCGTCCTTGGGGCGGATGTTCACCGGGAGCATCGCCGTGAGCGGCTGCTCCGGCAGCTCGCCGAGCTCGCCGAGCTGCCGCCGCAAGGCCGCGCCGCACAGCGCGAGCGCGACGTCGTTGATCGTGCCGCCCGACGCGCGCGCCACGCGCCGCACGCGCTCGGTCGCGAACTGCGCCGTCGCGAAGCGCCGGTTGCGCGTGATCTTGCGGTTCAGGATCGATCGCGGCGCCTGCAGCGGCGACACGAGGTCGCGGTCACCGTCGCGCGTCGCACGCAGGACGTTCCAGAACGCGCGCCCCGCCTCGCGCGCCGCGCTGTACTGCCCGCGCGCCAGGTCCATGAGCGACGCCAGGGTCGGCGGCGGTGGCTCGCCCGCCTCGGTCTCGGCGCGCGCGGTCCGCTCCTTCGGCGGCACGGAGAAGAAGAGCGGGGTCTCGCGCTCCTCGGGGTCCGTCGACAGGCTGCGCGCGAGCAGCTTCATCGCGGTGTAGCCGTCGACGAGCGCGTGGTGCAGCTTGAAGTAGAGGGCGAAGCGGTTGCCCGCGAGGCCCTCGATGAAGTGCACCTCCCACGGCGGGCGGTGGAAATCGATCGGGATCGAGTGCAGGCGCGACACCAGGATGCCGAGCTCGCGCTCGTCGCCCGGCGACGGCAGCGCCGACCGCCGCACGTGGTAGTCGAGATCGACCTCGTCCTCGACCCACGCCTGCAGCGGGTTGCGGACGAGATCGGGGAAGCGCAGGCGCAGGTTCCACGGCGCGTGGACCGGCACCTCGCCGCGCAGCTCGTCGGCGATCTGGCGCAGGAACGTCGGCGGCGCGTCGGGCGGCAGCGTGAACGTCAGCATGCCGCCCACGTGCATCATCGACTCGCGCGTCTCCGCCGCGAGGAACATCGCGTCCATCACCGACAGCTTCTTGGTGCCCATTTGCCGGGTCTTGCTCCTGTCTGCATCATCGCGTGAATTCATCGCCGTTGGTTGCCGCCCGTTGCAGGGAGTTCCCTTCACGCGGGCCGTGACCGGCCACGCAGGGTGGGCTCATGAAGCGAACCGCCTCCCTGTTCCTGTTCACCCCGCTCCTGCTCCTCGGCTGCGCCGAGGAAGCGACCATCCCCGCGCCGGACCCGGCCGAGCTCCCCGAGCGCGGCACGGCGTTCGTCCACACGATGGAGGGCATCCTCGAGGTCGACTACGTCCGCGAAGGCGACGCCGTCCGGTTCCAGGACGACATGCTCGTGCCCGTCGACGAGTTCGTCGCCGCCATGATCGACGCCGCCGATCTCGACGAGGCCCTCGAGGGCGGCCGCGAGCGCGCCGCGGTCCGCGCCATCGGCCGATCGCGCTGGCCGAACGCCCGCATCCCGTGGCGCTTCGGCGCCGGCCTCACCGCCGCGCAGCGCGCCGTGGTCGACGACGCGATCGCGCACTGGGAGGCGAACACGCCCTTCCGCTTTGTCGCCCGCACCACCGAGGCCGACTTCGTCACCTTCACTCCCGGCAACCTGGACGACGTGTGCAGCTCGTTCGTCGGCCGCATCGGCGGCGACCAGGCGATCGAGGTCGATACCTGCACGGCCGGCCGCGTCATCCACGAGATCGGCCACGCCGTCGGCTTCTACCACGAGCAGACCCGGTACGACCGCGACACCTACGTGACCATCAACTGGGCCAACATCCAGACCTCGCCGGATCGCTCCGGCAACTTCCGTCGCTACGTCGACCTCGGCCGCGACGGCGCCGACTCCGGCGACTACGACTACGGCTCGATCATGCACTACGGCACGAACGCGTTCAGCATGAACGGGCAGCCGACGATCACGCCGAAGCAATCGGGCGTCACCATCGGCCAGCGCACCGGCCTCTCGCGCGGCGACATCGAGGCCGCGTTCCGCCTGTCCTCGCCCGGCGGCACGTACGACACCGGGCCCAAGGTCACGCTCCACGACGGGACCAGCTACAGCGGCACCAGCCAGTCATTCCTGCCCGGCTACCACGCGGCGCGCAACGGCACCTTCGGCACGCTCGCCGACAACACGGCGAGCTCGATCAAGATCCCGCCGGGCATGATGGTCGAGGTGTGGACCGCCGGCGTCGACGATCCGCGCACCTACTTCGGCACGAGTCAGCCATCGCTCACCTCGCCGTGGAACAACTCGATCTCGGCGCTCTTCGTCGAGCGCGCGGTCACCGTGTACCGCGAGTCGAGCCAGTGGGGCGTGTCGCAGACCTTCCGCCGCGGCGAGTGGCGGGCGAACGCCGGCCACTTCAACGTGATCGGCAACGACCAGATCAGCTCGCTCTACGTGCCGCCCGGCCTCGTCGCCGAGCTGTGCACGTCGGAGACCGGCGGCACCTGCCAGACCTACGAGGGCGGCGTGAACTACGTCGGCGACGCCATGAACGACAAGGCCTCGATGATCCGCGTGAAGGCCGCGGTGACGCTCTTCCAGGAGGGCAACCTCTGGGGCAACCGCAAGAGCCTCACCCCGGGCACCTACGGCTACGGCTCGTTCGCGCCGGTGCAGAACAACGCGCTCTCGTCGCTCGTCGTCGGCGACGGCCTCATGGCCACTGTCTGCGACGGCGCCGGCGGCGCCGGCCCGTGCGAGGTCTACCGCGGCGACGTCAACTACGTCGGCGCGGCCATGAACGACAAGGCCTCGTGGATCCGGATCGAGACCAACACGCGCCCGTGACGCCCGGCGCCGGCGCTACAGCTTGATCTCGGGGACGTCCCCGCAGAGCTGCGCCTTCAGGCCGAGGTACCGCGTCGTCACCCGCTTCTGATCGATGTCGCGGTACACGCGCTCGACCTGGTCGGGCGTGATGCCGATGACCGGCGCCGCCTCGACGGGCGACACGCCGTGGTTCCGGGCCCAGAGCGCCAGGTCCATCTGCGCGTACGGCAGCGAGAAGTAGAACTCGTCCTGCCCCTGCGCCAGCGAGTAGGTGTCGGTCGTCGGCGCGCGGTTGCAGATGTCCGCCGGGATGCCGAGGTGCCGCGCCATCGCGTACACCTGCGTCTTGTAGAGGTGCGCGATCGGCTTCACGTCGGCGAGGCCGTCGCCGCCCTTCACGTAGAAGCCCTGGTCGTACTCGAGGCGGTTGGGCGTCCCCGTGACCGCGTAGTTCAGGCGATCCGCGTGGTAGTACTCGAGCGTCTTGCGCGTGCGCTGCTTGAAGTTGGTCGCGGCGACGATCTGCAGGTACGCCTTGAGCGGCAGCCGCTGCTTCTCCACGGTGCCGTCGGGCTTCTGCACGACGACCGAGTAGACGTTGAGCTCGCCGCCCTCGAGGCCGGGCAGCACGATCTTCGACTTCCAGCCCGGGCCGAAGTCGGGGAAGACCATGCGGATCGCCTCGTCGCGCCGCTGGTAGCAGCCGAAGCCCTCGAGGATCGGCGTCAGCACCTCGACCGTCGAGTCGAAGCCGAGCGTGGTCGACACCGACTGCGACAGGCGCAAGGTCTCGCTCGACGAGTCGCGCTCCGGCATGTGCACGCCGAAGACCTTGCTCGGGCCGAGCGCCTTGACGGCGAGGCCGGCGACGCACGAGCTGTCGATGCCGCCCGAGAGCGCGACGACGAGGCCGCGGCGCTTGCACTCGTGGGCGACGATGCGGCGGATCTCGCCGGCGATGCGCTGGGCCTCGACCTCGAGGTCGATGACGAGGACGTCCTTCGAGAACGCGGCCATCTCAGCCTCCCGCCTTCTTCACGACGAACCCGGCCAGGTTGGCGACCGAGTCGAGGTTCTCGGGGACGAGCTCGTCGTCGCCGACCTTGAAGCCGTACTTCTCCTCGATGAACGCGACCAGCTCGAGCACGCCGGTCGAGTCGATGAGGCCGGTCTCCATGAAGGAGGTGGCCGGCGCGGGCGCCTCCGACGCGTTACCGAACAGGAAGTTATCGACGATGAACGCGGTCACCTCGCGCTGCACGGAGGCGACATCGGGTACAGGCATGGGGCGGAGGGTTACTCGACCGGCATCCGTAGATCAAGCAAACGCTCGCCCGCTCGAACCGGCTTCAGGTGGTATCGTGCGGCGCTCATGTGCGGAATTGCTGGCATCGTCGACCTCCGCGGCGGCCATCCGCCCGACGTCGACGCGCTCGGCCGCATGATGGGGGCGATGACGCACCGGGGCCCCGACGAGTTCGGGCGCTACCGCGATCGCCACGCCGGGCTGGCCCACGCGCGCCTGTCGATCATCGACCTCGCCTCCGGGCAGCAGCCGATGACGAACGAGGACGAGACGCTCTGGATCGTCTTCAACGGCGAGATCTTCAACTACGTCGAGCTGCGCGAGGAGCTCGCCGCCGCCGGCCACCGCTTCCGCACGAAGAGCGACACCGAGGTCATCCTCCACGCGTGGGAGGAGTGGGGTGAGGGCGCGCTCGAGCGCTTCAACGGCCAGTGGGCCTTCGCGCTGTGGGACACGCGCGCGCGCCGGCTCGTGCTCGCGCGCGACCGCGTCGGCGTGCGGCCGCTCTACTACGCGGAGCACGAGGGCCGCGTCGTGTTCGGCAGCGAGGTCAAGGTGCTGTTCGCCGGCGACCCGACGCTGCCGCGCGCGTTCGACCCGGCCGGCATCGACCAGGTGCTCACGTTCTGGACGGTGATCGCGCCGCGCACCGTCTTCGCCGGCGTGCGCGAGCTCGAGCCCGGCCACGTGCGCATCTACTCCTGCTCCGGTGACGCCGACGGCGTTCGCGACCACGCGGTGTGGACGCCGCGCTACGACGGCGACTTCACCGGCTCGCTCGCCGAGGCGGGCGAGGCCGTGCGTGCGGCGCTCGAGCAGGCGACGCGGCTGCGCATGCTGCGCGCCGACGTCGACGTCGGCAGCTACCTGTCGGGCGGGCTCGACAGCTCGCTCATCGCGACGATGGGCCTCGCCGCGAAGGGCGCCGGCTTCCACACGTTCTCGCTGCGCTTCGAGGACGCCGAGTACGACGAGGGCGAGTTCCAGCGCGTGATGAGCCGCCACCTCGGGACGACGCACCACGAGGTCGTCGTGTCGCGCGCCGACATCGCCCGCGTGTTCCCGGCGGTGATCTGGCACGCCGAGCGTCCGATCCTGCGCACGGCGCCGGCGCCGATGTTCCTGCTCTCGAAGCTGGTGCGCGAGCACGGCATCAAGGTCGTGCTGACGGGCGAGGGCGCCGACGAGATGTTCGCCGGCTACGACGTCTTCCGCGAGGCTGCGGTCCGGCGCTTCTGGGCGCGCGCGCCGCAGTCGAAGGCGCGGCCGCGGCTGCTCGACAAGCTCTATCCGTACCTCGCGCGCTCGCCGGTGGCGCAGCGCGCGATGGCGCAGGCGTTCTTCGGGCAAGGGCTCGAGCGCTGGCGCGAGCCCGGGTTCGGGCACGACACGCGCTGGCGCACGACCGCGGCGGTGAAGCGGCTCGTGCGTGCGGACGTGCGCGCCGCGGGTGAGGGCAGCATGGCGGCGCTGCTCGGCGATCTGCCCGCCGAGTTCGCGCGGTGGACGCACCTGGCGCAGGACCAGTACCTCGAGGTGCGGACGCTGCTCGGCGGCTACCTCCTGTCGGCGCAGGGCGACCGCATGCTGATGGGCAACTCGATCGAGGGCCGCTTCCCGTTCCTCGACCGCGAGGTGATGGCGCTGGCCGGGCGGCTGCCCGACTCGTACAAGCTGCGCGGCCTCGACGAGAAGCACGTGCTCAAGCGGCTCGGGCGCGACCTGCTCCCGCCGGAGATCCTGGCGCGCCCGAAGCAGCCGTACCGGGCTCCCGACGCGCTCGCGTTCGTCGGCGCCGGGGCGCCGGCGTGGATCGACGAGATGATGAGCGCCGAGGTGGCGGGGGCGGCGGGGGTGTTCGAGCCGTCGGCGGTGACGCAGCTCTGGAACAAGTGTCGCGCCAAGGCGGCGACGCCGCAGTTCTCGAACACGGACAACATGGCCGTGGTCGGCGTCCTGTCGACGCACCTCGTGTGGAATGCGCTCATCCGTGCGCCGGCGGGACACCCCCCGCCTGCGTCGATTCGCACCATCATCGAACGCTGACCCGGGGCCTTGTAGGCGGGGTTTTCAGCGTGCTTAGAATTCTGCCGTGGAGATCACCATGAGCATCCTCGACCTCGTGCAAATCGACATCTATGGCGTGCCGATGGTCCCGCTCTGGGCCGATGGCGACGAAGACGATGACGATGCCAGCAGCCGTTTCGGTCGTGGCGACGACGACGACGATGACGATGATGATGACGACGACGACGACGATGATGACGACGACGAGGACGAGGTCTCGGACGACGACGATGATGATGACGATGACGACGACGACGATGAGGAGGGGGAGGACCTGTGGCGTGGTCGCGGCGGCGATGACGAAGAAGAGCTAGAGGAAGAGAAGAAGGACGACGACGACGAGGACGAGGACGACGAGCTCGGCCTGTCCGACGCGCCGCCGCTCTGGGCGCGCAGTGACGAGGACGACGACGACGAGGACGAGGACGAGGATGAGGACGACGACGACGACGACGAGGACGACGACGACGACGATGATGACGATGACGATGACGACGAGGACGACGACGAGGACCTGGTAGACGAGGACGACGACGAGGACGAGGAAGACGAAGAGGACGAGGACGAAGAGGACGAGGACGAAGAGGACGAGGCTCCTCCGGCGCGTCCGGCCAAGCCCGTTCC
>JAIOII010001074.1 GCA_019912685.1 Kofleriaceae bacterium | reverse complement strand
CGACGATGCGCCCGCCGCGCGCGCGGATCGCGTCGAGCCGCCCCTTCACGTCGGGCGCCGTCATCAGGCTGCCGTTCGACGCGAGCGGGTTGGCGCCGAAGATCACGAGCCGCTGCGTGCGGTCGAGATCCGGCACCGGCACGGTCAGCCCGCCGCCGAACATGAGCGCCGCCGTCACCATCTTCGGCAGCTGATCCGCCGAGCTCGCGCTGTACCGCTGCTTCGACCCGAGCGCGCGCAGCAGCACCTGCCCGTAGACCATGGCATCGAGGCTGTGCGCCGAAGGGTTGCCGAGGTACACGGCGATCGCGTCGGCGCCGTGCTTCGCCTTGAGCTCGCCGAGCCGCGCGAGCGCGACGCCGAACGCCTCGTCCCAGCTCGTCTCGTGCAGCTCGCCATCCTTGCCGCGCACGAGCGGCGCGCGCAGCCGGTCCGGATCCTCGTGCAGCGCCTTGAGCCCGTACGCCTTCGGGCACAGGTAGCCGCGCGAGAACGGGTCGGCCTCGTCGCCGCGCACGCCGCGCACGCTGCGCGCCGCGCCCTCGTCCTCGGCGATGTCGATCGCCAGCCCGCACGTCGCCTCGCACAGGGGGCACGTCCGGTACGTCCGCGTGGTGCTCACGCGCGCAGCGTACCACTCACGCCGCGGCGAGCCGCCACAGCAAGTGGAGCGTGCTCGCGACGATCGTCACGAGCTCCCATCTCGACGTGTCACGCAGGTAATACAGCATCACGCGCACGGGCACGTAGTCGACCACCACGCCGATCGGCAGCCCGGTCTCGGCGAGCACACCACCCTCCTCGGCGGCGACGAGCATCATCGTCTCCATCCACAGGAGGTACGCCCACGCCAGGAGCGCGAGGAGCTGCACCTTCCACCACGGCTTCGGCGCGCCGACCTTCACCGGCGCGATCCACTTCCGCTTGTCGGCGTGGACGATCCCCACGCCCGCGATGACGAGCAGCGCGAGCGGCCCGAAGATCGTCGCCATCATCACCCACAGCTGCTGGTCGAGCGCGAGCCCGAGCACGCCGGGCACGATGAAGCTGCACCCGAAGAACAGGACCGTCGCCCAGACGAGCACGTTCGAGCCCTTCCCCTGCATCGCCTGCTCGCTCTTGCCGTAGCCGGCGACGACGGCGCAGATGAGCGCCGGGAACGCGATGACGTGCAAGGCCGACATCCCGTAGTACAGCTCGCGCGGGTGCTCGAGGAGCCACGCCTGCACCTCGTCGCTCGCCACCATCGCCGCGACGGCGACGAGCACGACGTCGAAGAGGAACCCTTCGACCTTCTCGAGCCGGCTACGGCGCGACACGGGCCCGGAGCGCCGGGAGGTCGGCGCGCAGGTCGGCGACCGCCTGCTGCCACGCCGCGGTGCCCGGCCCGTACATGTCCGTCGCGACCTCGGGCGCGAGCAGCGCCTCCATCGCGACGATCTCCGCCTCGAGCGCCGCCGCCGCCGCCGGCCCCGCGAGGATCTCGCTCGTGCGCGCCTGGTAGTCGCTCCACAGGACCTGCGCCATGAGCCCGATGAGCTTGTCGCATGCGGGCGGGCGCCCGTAGAGCCCGAGGAAGACCTGGCGCAGCGCGCAGTCCGTCGGCGACGCGTTCCAGTCGGGCATCCCGTAGCCGTCGCGGATCGGGCTCGGGACCATCATCGTGTTGTCGAGGTCCCAGGGCAGGAGCCACACGCGATCGGCGTTCGCCTGCTCGTACCAGTAGTAGTTGTGGTTGAAGCACTGCGCGCCGCCGCCCGGGCAGTACCAGGCGACGATGCCGTCCCAGTGATCGATCAACCGGTCGACCGCGAGGTAGCTGACCAGCGTCGGCAGATCCATCCACTGGCTCACCACCGCGCGGAACGTCGACGCGTCCGCGCCGTTCAGCGCGGTCGCGAACCGCACCATCTTGTCGACGGGCGGGTTCTCTTCCTCGTTCGTGTCGAGCGCCATCCGGTACGGCGCCTCGGTCGTGTGCACGGGCCACACCTCCTTGTAGAGGTTGCCCTCGCCGGTCCCGTCGAGCTCGCGGAAGTGATCCTCGACGAACTCGCCGTCGATCTCCTCGACCAGCGCGAACAGCCCGAGGTCCATGCCGTTCACGACGAGCCGCGCGTGCGCCGAGCGCGGCGCGGGCACGCCCGCGGCGCGGAACAGCCCGTACCCGATCCGCTCCTTCATGTGCGACGGGTCGCGATACATCGCGTGGAAGTTGATCCGCTTGAGCCCGGCGAACCGCTGCCGGTCGACGTACTCGTCGAACTTGAGCTTCATCGACAGCTTGGGGCAGATGCGGTTGCCCTGCTGGTCGAAGCACAGGGCGAGCGATCCGACCGCGCCCTTGTAGCGCACGGCGATGTTCGCCAGCTCGAAGTCGCCGTACCGCAGATCGGCCGGCACGTACACCTCGGACCGCGGGTCGATGTTGAGCGCGTCCCACGCGTTCTGCGTCATCGTGAGCTCGAACCGCCGCACGACCGTCGGGTCGAACAGCTCCATCGCCGTCGGCCCGACGCGCGCGTCGACGCCGCCGTCGCCGCTCCCGTCATCGTCGCCCTCGCCACCGCCACCACACGCCGCGGCGAACGCCGCGACCAGCGTCAGGATCCCTCGTCTGCCGCGCACGCCCGCATCATCTCAGTACCAGGAGCGGATGCCCAGCAGATACCGGATCGCGCCGACCGGCTCGGCCTCGAGCCCGAGCGTCGCCGACCACAGCTCGGGATTGTCGACGGCACGCGTCCACGATCCGACCATGCGCACGCCGATCATGTACCGCGTCTTCCCGTGCCGCGGCCGCCACAGGTCCCACGGCGCGCGATACCCGTACGACACGGCGGCCGTCATGATCTCCCGGTTCCCGCCGAACCGCCCCATGACGACGCCCTCGCCCTTGTACCAGAACATGTCGAGCTCTCTCGGCGTGCCGGCGATCACGATCTCTCCCCCGACCACCGCGTCGCTGCTCGTCCGCGCCTCCGCCCACGGCCCGATCCGCACGCGCCCGCCATCCGCGATCCCGATCGTCGCCTCGATCCCGCCCGCCG
>JAIOII010001073.1 GCA_019912685.1 Kofleriaceae bacterium | reverse complement strand
GGCGGGCCGCGGCGAGGGCGCGCCGGCAGGCGTCGGCGGCGCCGGGCCCGCCGATCGGGAACACGGCGAGCGTCGCATCGCCGATGAATTTCAGGATCTCGCCGCCGTGCTCCTCGATCGGCGTGGCGACGTGCTCGAAGTAGCGGTCGAGCACGCCGACCACCGCGCGCGCCGGCAGGCGGTCGCTCATCGCGGTGAAGCCGCGCATGTCGCAGAACCAGAGGGCGGCGTCGATCTCGGTGCCCGTGCCGCGGCGGAACTCGCCGTCGAAGACCCGGCGGGCGGCGTTCTGGCCGAGGTAGACCTCGAGCAACGAGCGCGTCTCGAAGCGCGCGCCGAGCAGCTGGACGTGCAGCGCGAGGAGCGGCGTCACGCCGGTCAGGAGCTCGAGCTGCGCGTCGGTGAAGCCTGCGGCGCGGCGTGTGGCGAAGCTGATCCAGGGGCCGTGCTTGCGTCCCTGGTCGAGCGCCGCGATGAGGTAGTCGGTCGCGCCGGCGCCGGCCATCGCCGACAGCATCGCGAACTCGCTGCGCGCGGGCTCGTGGGCGATGTGTCGCCGCAACGTCCGCGCGCCGCTCGCGTGCAGCGCCTCGGCGGGCGTGCCGACGTAGTCGGTCGTCTCGGACGTGGCGTGCGAGCGGCGCAGGACGCGGGCGCCGCCGCCGGGCTCCCACACGAGCTGGTGTCCCCAGAGCTCCGGATGCTTGGTCGGGATCCAGACGCTCACGCGGTGCAGGTCGAGGTCGGCGCCGGCGAGGCGCGCGACCAGGCCGTCGAGCAGCTCCGGCGCGTCGAGCTCGCTGGTGGCGGGCGCGAGGAGCCAGTCACGCATCGCGCTTCCGCGGGTCGGGGAGGGCGTCGGCGAAGCGCGCGTCCTGCTTCCACCCCGGCACCGGCGGCGCCTCGCCGGCGCGCGGCACGTACGGCGACGCTGCCACCCGCTCCATGGTGTGAATGTACCGCGGGCAGTTGGGGAACACGCGGTCGATCGTGACGCGCACGAGGAGCTGGCCGCCGGGCATCTCCGCCAGGAGCGGGTCGTCGAACGAGAGCTGCGCGCGGCCGTGGATGCGCAGGCGGCGCGGCCGCGCCCAGTCGATGAAGAGGAGCGCGACCGGCGCGTGCACGGCGACGTTGCCGAGCGAGCGGAACTGGCCGTTGCCGTCGTAGTCGGGCCACGCGAGCTCGGTGGCGGAGAGCACGCGCACGAAGCCGGGATCGCCGCCCTTGTACGAGCAGTCGGGGTTGCCGCCGGGATCGGCGGTCGCGAGGAAGAACATGTCGGCGCCCTCGACGAACGCGCGGTCGCCGTCGGTGAGCGCGGTGCGATAGGTGTGCTGCTCGAGCCGGTCGGCGACGCGACGCGAGTCGAAGTGGTCCTGCAGCCGGCGATGACCGTCGTGATAGGCGCTGTCGTCGCTCATGATGGCTCCCTCTTGCGCGTCAGGCGGTCCGCCGGCACGAGCTCGGGCCGCGGCGAGCGGGCGATGCGATCGATGTCGGTCGAGCCGCAGGCGAGGCACGCGCCGTTCAGCACGATCTCGTGGATGCAATCACCGCACGCGACGCAGACTCCCTCCTCGCGCCGGACGTGCGGGCACGTCCGATCGGCTCCGGCGGGCCCGGCGGGTGAGGGCACGCTTCACCATGGCACGAGGGCCCGGCGGACGGTGTATGAACGGCGCATGGCCGTCGATCACCTGTCCACGAAGGAGGGCTACGACCGCTGGGCCGAGGTCTACGACACCGACGGCAACCCGCTCGTCGCGCTCGAGGAGCCCGAGGTCGATCGGGTCCTCGGCGACGTCACCGGGCTCGCCGTCGCCGACATCGGCACGGGCACCGGCCGTCACGCGGTCCGGCTCGCCGCCGCCGGCGCGCGCGTCACCGCCGTCGACTTCTCCGAGCAGATGCTGGCGCGGGCCCGGGCCAAGGCCGGCGCGCTCGACATCGCGTTCGTGTGCCACGACCTGACGCACGGGCTGCCGCTGGCGGACGCGTCGTTCGACCGCGTCGTGTGCGGGCTGGTCGTCGACCACATCGCGGATCTGGCCGGCCTGTTCGGCGAGCTGAAGCGGATCACGCGGCCGGACGGGATCATCGCGGTCTCGGTGATGCACCCGGCGATGATGCTGAAGGGCGTGCAGGCGCGCTTCACCGATCCGACGACGGGGCGCGAGACGCGGCCGGCGTCGCACCCGAACCAGCTGAGCGACTACGTGCGCGCGGCCGTGACGGTCGGGCTGGGCATCGCGCACATCTCCGAGCACGCGGTCGACGCCGAGCTCGCGGCCCGCCTGCCGCGCGCGCAGAAGTACCTCGGCTGGCCCATGCTGTTCCTCCTCGGGCTGCGGCCGTGAGCGACCGGAGCACCCCGCCGCTCGACGGTCCGCCGACGCGGGCGCCGCGTATCGAGAGCCAGGGCGAGCTCGCGCGCGGCGGCATGTCGTGGATCCGCCGCGTGCACGACCGCCTGCTCGAGCGGGACGCGGCGATGAAGGTGCTCGACCAGTCGCTCGCGCACCCGCAGCTCCTCGCGCGCTTCGTGCGCGAGGCCCAGGTGCTGGCGCAGCTCGATCACCCGCACATCGTGCCGCTCTACGAGCTCGCGACCGACGACGACGGCACGCCGTGCTTCACGATGAAGCTCATCGAGGGCAAGACCCTCACCGAGGTCGTGCAGGAGCAGGACCTCCTCGCCGATCCACGCGGGCTGCACCAGGCCCTCGACATCCTGCTCAAGGTCTGCGACGCGCTCGCGTTCGCGCACGGCCGCGGCGTGGTGCACCGCGACGTCAAGCCCGACAACGTCATGATCGGCTCGCACGGCCAGGTCTACCTGATGGACTGGGGCGTCGTGCGCCTGCTCTCCGAGGAGCAGCTCGCGAAGGCCGGCGTGCCGCGCGAGCGCGCCGTGCGCTGCGACCGGGCGCTCGAGGGCGACGGCCCCGAGGGCATCGTCGGCACCACGTCGTACATGGCGCTCGAGCAGGCGTGGGGCCACGACGAGGACATCGACGAGCGCACCGACGTGTACGGCGTCGGCGGGCTCCTCTACTTCATCCTGACCGGGCGCGCGCCACACGCCGCGGGCGGCGACGTGCTCGCCGAGCTCGAGCTGGCGCGGGTCGGCTACGTGAAGCCGCCGCAGGACGTCGTGCCCGCGCGGGCGCTGCCGCGCGGCCTGTGCACCGTGGCGATGCGCGCGCTGGCGGCGCAGCGCGACCGCCGCTTCCCGACGATCGAGGCCCTGCGCCAGGAGCTCGAGCGCTTCCTGCGCGGTGGCAGCTTCCAGAGCGTGCGCTTCGCGCCGGGCGAGGTGATCATCCGCGAGCAGGAGCCGGGCGACGCCGCGTACATCATCACGCAGGGCCGCTGCGAGGCCTCGAAGATCGAGGCCGGCCGCAAGATCAACCTGCGCACGATGGCCGCCGGCGACCTCTTCGGCGAGACCGCGATCCTGACCGGCGCGCTGCGCACCGCGACCGTGACCGCGCTCGACGACGTCACCGTGCTCGCGATCTCGCGCGACGCCCTCGACGAGTGGCTCGCCCTCGACTCGTGGATGGGCACGCTGGTGAAGAACCTCGCCGAGCGCTTCCGCGACGTCGACGCGCAGCTCACGCAGCAGCGCAAGAGCACCCTCGAGCTCCACGTGCGCGAGCAGCTCCTCGCCGCCGTCGCCCGCACCGGCCGCGCCGCCTGGAAGCCGCTCTGCGCGCGCCTCTGCGCCGAGACCCAGCTCACCGAGCTCGACCTCCTCGCCATCGCCGCCGGCTCCGACCACCTCGCCCTCGACCAGGCGACCGACACGCTCCGCCTCTCCCGTCAGAAGTAGTAGAGGACGAGGCTCTGCTCGAACATCGCCGCGGCGTGGAGCCACTCGCGGAGCTGGACGGCCGCGGCCGTGGTCTCCCGGTCGCCGAGGTCCAGGTGGTGCGCCTGCAGCACCTCGTCGAGCTCCTCGACGGCCTCGGCCGGGACGAAGCCCAGGATGATCCCATCGCTCGGCGGTGGCAGCGCGAGGGGCACGCGGGACTGGAACACCAGCTTCTGGAGGAACCCCGGCTCGAGCTCGGTCAGCTCCGCGATCGCCCGGTCGAGCTCGACGATGTAGTCGACGTTCACGCGATCGAAGAGCTCGTTGTGGAGGACGTCGCCGAAGTGGACGCACAGGCCGTAGAACGCGTCCTCCCACACCGGCTCCTCCTCGACCGGCCGCCCGCCCAGGAGCGCCGCCGCCTGCGCGCGCATCGCCGCCAGCTCCTCCTCGTCGTACGCGCCGTCCTCCTCGTCTTCGTCCTCGTCCTCGCCCCCGAACTCGAACAGCGCCGTCCAGTGCTCGTCGTCGAGCTCGTCGACGACCGCCTCGTCGCGCTTGCGAAACGCCTTCTCGAGCGCCCCGAAATCCACCATGACGGCACGAAGCTCGCTGGCCATGGGCGCGACGTTACCGCAGGTCAGCCCGGCGCGAGTTCGGCCCAGCGCACCCCGTCGCCAGCGGTGTCGTCATCGTGACCGTGATCGTGGTCGTGGACGTGGACGTGGACTTTGACGGCGACGGCGACGTGGACGTCGTCGCCGGCCACGTTCACGTCGCCGTCGCCGTCAAGGTCCACGCCCACGCCGACGACCACGGCCACGTCGCCGCGCGACGAGCCGCCCCAGCGCCGTGGGTGGTCTGACGCGGCCACTGGCTCTTGTGAGTCGGCCGGAAGTGCGATGAGGCCGTACCGGCGCTCGCCCTCGATTCTCGTGCGGGGTCTTCCCGCGACGAGCGAGGAAGCCCGCATGCGAGGGGGGGGGGACCGGCAACGAAGCAGGTGGGCTCCGCAGCCGTCGCCCCCGCTCGAGCACTACCTGCCGAGCTTGCCGAGGAGGTCCTTGGCCCTGGCCACGGCGCCCGAGCCGTAGAGCTGCTTGATCATGCCGCGCACGCGGTCGGCGGCGTTCCTGGGCAGGCGGAAGCTCATCATGTTCATCGGCAGGTTGAAGACCTGCTCGGCGGTCGCCTTGGTGCGCGTGAACTCGCGGATGCCGTGGTCGCCGTGGATGCGGCCGAACCCCGACTCGCCGACGCCGCCGAAGGGCAGGGCGGTGATCGCCGAGAACGCCATCACCGAGTTCACCGACGTCATGCCGGCCTTGATGCGGTCGGCGAGCTCGCGCGCGCGCTTGCCGAACACCGCCGAGCCGAGGCCGAACGGGGTCTCGTTGGCGCGCCGCACCGCCTCCTCGGTCGACTTCACCTTCACGATCGGGATGACCGGGCCGAACGTCTCGTCCTTCATCACCTTCATCTCGTCGGTGACGTCGACCAGCACGGTCGGCTGGATGAAGTTGCCGGTGATCGCGTCGGGCCCGCCGGTCAACGCGCGCGCGCCGCGGCGCACGGCGTCCTCGAGGTGGTCCTTCACGATGCCCACCTGCTGCGAGCTCGTCATCGCGCCGAGGTGGCCGTCGTCGCCGCCGACCTTCACCTTGCCGACCTCCGCCACGACCTTGTCGACGAAGCGGTCGTAGATCGGCTCGGCGACGTAGATGCGCTCGATCGAGATGCACGCCTGGCCGGTGTTGGTGAGCGCGCCGAACACCGCGGCCTCGGCCGCCGCGTCGACGTCGGCGTCCTCGGCGACGATCATCGGGTCCTTGCCGCCGAGCTCCATGAGCACCGGCGTGAGCGTCTCGGCGCACGCCGCCATCACCTTCTTGCCGGTCGCGGTCGATCCGGTGAACGCGAGCTTGTCGACGCCTGCCTTGCACAGCGCCGCGCCGGTCGCGCCGGCGCCGGTCACGACCTGGAGCACGTCGGGGATCGACAGCGAGCGCGCCGCGAGCTCGACCAGCTTCACGCCGACGAGCGGCGTCAGCTCCGACGGCTTGAACACGACCGCGTTGCCGGCGGCGAGCGCGTACGCGATCGATCCCATCGGCGTGAAGATCGGGTAGTTCCACGGACCGATCACGCCGACGACGCCGAGCGGGTGATAGCTCACCGTCGCGCGGAAGTTGGCGAGCAGGCCGACCGACACCTTCTCGGCGCGGAGCGCCTTGGCCGCGCGGTGCGCCGCGTGGTCGAGGTGCGAGAGCGCCATGAACACCTCGACGAGGCCGTCGAGGCGCGGCTTGCCGTTCTCGCGGTGGATCAGGTCGGCGAGCTCGTCGGCCGCCTCGGCCAGCGCCTTGCGCCAGCGCACGAGCTCTTCCTCGCGCTCGGCGAAGGAGAGCGCGCCCCACGACGCGGACGCGACGCGCGCGCGCGCCACCGCCGCCTGCACGTCGGCGGCCGAGTGCACCGGCACCTCGCCGACGACCTCGCCGGTCGCCGGCGCGATGCTCTTCAGCGTCTCGGTGCGCGGCGACGGCGGCGCTGACGCTGACGACGTTGACGACGTGGGGCCCGACGGCGGAACGGTGGTGACGGCCATGGATTCCTCCTGGCCGCCAAGCTACCCCGATTCCGGTCGGGCCGGTCGGCGGAAGGCTTTCGCGAACCTGCTTCAGGGCGTCGCGCCGCCGCCGGCGAACATGCCCGCCATCCCGACGAGCGTGTTGATCTCCGCCTCGGTCACCGTGATGCCCATCTTGAGCGCGGCCTTGTCCTGCACGACCGTGATCGACTTGGCGGCCTTGCTGAGCCCGATCTGTCCGAGCCCGGCCGTCACCTGACCGAGCTGCGCCTGGATCATCTCCACCGCCTTCTTCGCGCCGGCCTCGTCCTTGGTGTCGACGCGCACGGCGAGCGCGAGGTTGGCCGTGAAGTTGGCGCCGGCCGAGACGCTGTTGGCGACGAAGCCCGCGTCCTTCATGTCCTTCTTGTTCGCCTCGGGGATCGTGATCGCCATCCACAGATCGGCGCTGGTGTCGGTGGTGGCGAGCGCCGCGCGCATCGCCTTGGCCTTGCCCGAGACGGCGAGGCTCTTGCCCCTGGCCTTGCCCTGCGCGAGGTCGACCTGGGCCTTCATCCCGCCCTTCTTGGTGAAGAACAGTCGATCACCCACGAACGCGGCGTCGGTGTCGTCCTTCGAGTAGATCTTCACGCCCTTGTACGTCGACGTCCTGGCGTCGGGGAGCTCCGCCAGCTTGTCCTTGGGCAGCCGGCCCTCGATGATGATCGTCATCGACTTCGACTTGTCCATGTCCTCGAAGTCCTTCACCCCGCCGCCGGCGAGCGCGACGGTGTCGACGTCCTTCATCGGATCGATGCCGAGCTCGGTCATCTTCGCCTTGGCGTCCGGCTGCATCGCCATCAGCTTGTCGAAGCCCTTCTGGAGCAGCGCCGAGTCGCGCGCGTCGGCGACGTCGAACACGACGACGATCTGCGTGTCCTGCGCCATCATCGGGTAGAGGTTGGTGCCATCGCCGGCGAGCGCCGGGGACGCGGCGGCGCACAGCGCGAGGCCGAACGCGGACAGGGCCAAGGGACGACGAAGCGAGTGATGCTTGATCATGATTCCTCCCGGCGAACGGAGCGCCGTATGGGATAGAGCCTCGAGGCCGAAGATCGACGGACGAGCCCCCCCAGGTATTCGCGGGCTTCGTATACTCGAAGGGTGACCGTCCCGCCACAGTGGGTTGCGGCTGCAGGCGCCGTGCCCGCGCTGGTGGCGATGTGGTACTTCGACCGGCTCGATCGGGCGCGTCCCGAGCCGGCGGGGCTGCGACGCAAGGTCGCGATCTTCGGTGGGCTTTCGGTGATCCCCGTCCTGATCCTCGTCTGGATCACGAACGAGGCCGTCGGATCGAGCGCGCCCGCTCCCGGGACCTACGCCGAGGCCTGGTACACGGCGTTCGTCGGCGCCGCGGCGCCGGAGGAGCTCTGCAAGATCGGGGTCGTCTACTGGCTGGTCTGGCGGCGGCCCGAGTTCGATGAACGCATGGACGGCATCGTCTATGCCGCGCGCGCCGGCCTCGGCTTCGCCCTGGTCGAGAACGTCCTCTACCTGCTCGGCTCGGTCGACATCGCGTCGCTCGTCGTGACCTGGGTCCTGCGCGCGCTCCTCGCCGTGCCCGGTCACGCGCTGTGGACCGGCATGATGGGGTACATGGCGGCAAGGCGGCGCTTCGACGGCGTCGGACCGGGCATCATCGGCGGGTACGTGCTCGCCGTCTTCCTGCACGGCATCTACGACGTGGCCCTGTTCGCGACCGGGCCGCTGCAGGCCGACGGCAAGCAGGACCTCGCGTACGCCATGCTCGCCGTGCCGGTGATCGTCATCGTGATGTCGTGGGTCATCGTCAAGCGCATGGCGCGCACGGCCTTGCGGCTCGACGACGCCGACGCGGTGCGCGCGAGGCGATGATGGCCGCACCGGCGCCGCTCACCTCCGGCATCGTGATCGACGGGCGCTACGAGGTCGTCCGTCCGCTCGGCGCCGGCGGCATGGGCGAGGTGTACGCCGTGCGGCGCAAGAGCCTCGGCGACGAGGTCGCGCTCAAGCGGCTCCTGCCGCACCAGGACTCGCCGAGCAACCGCGCGCGCTTCGCGACCGAGGCGCAGGCCGCCGCCCACATCCGCCACCCCAACGTGATCCAGGTGTTCGACTACGGCGAGGACCCCGCCGTCGGTCCGTACCTCGTGATGGAGAAGCTCGACGGGCCGACCCTCGCGGAGGAGCTCGCCGACGGCCCGATCGCGCTCGGGCGCGCGCTGTGGATCTTCTCGGCGGTGTGCGCCGCGGTCGAGGCCGGGCACCGGCGCGGCATCGTCCACCGCGACCTCAAGCCGGCCAACGTGATCATCGCGCCGACCGACGACGGGCGGCAGGTGGTGAAGGTGCTCGACTTCGGGCTCGCGGTCGATCTGCGGCTGGCCGCGCGCGACATCACGACGCCGGGCGCGGTGATCGGGACGGTCGCGTACATGGCGCCCGAGCAGACCGAGGGCAACCCGGCGTCGGCGCGCTCCGACGTGTTCGCGCTCGGCGTGATGCTCTACGAGATGGTGAGCGGCAAGCTGCCGTTCGAGGGCAAGAGCTCGCTCGACACGCTCATGGCGATCAACGGCGGTCGCTACCGCCCGGTGAAGGAGCACGTGCCGCACGTGACCGCGGGCGTGATCGAGGCGATCGACGGCGCGCTCGCGCGTGACCCGGGCGACCGGCCCGACAGCCCGGAGC
>JAIOII010001072.1 GCA_019912685.1 Kofleriaceae bacterium | reverse complement strand
TGCACGCGCTCGAGCGACGCCGTGAGCCCGGCGCGCAGCTCGACGAGCCGCCTGTCGTGGCGCGTGAACATCTCCATGAGCGCCGCGCGGTCGAGCTCTCGCCCGGCGATCGCGCGCGCCAGGTCCTCGCGCGACTGCTGGCGCTCGTCGCGCATCCCGCGCACGAGCTCGACGAGCGTGCGCACCTCCTCGCGGACGAGCTTCTCCTGCGCCGGCGAGCAGTCGAGCTCGGCCAGGAGCCGGTACTCGACTCCGCGCCGTCCCCAGCCGCGCCGCCAGCCGTGCCCGTGCCAGTGACCCGGCCCATGCCAGTGCCTGCCGGGCCCTGCTGCACCGTGCCATCCGCCGTGCCAGGCGTCGCCACACCCTGCCATTGCTTGGTGCTGAAAGCGATGGTGCCGCCTGATCATGATGAACCCGGCCACGGCCGCGGCTCCGACGAGGAATCCGATCATCTGTGCCTCCTTGGCTTCACATCCCAGCCTGAGGCGCCTCTGTTTCGGGGGAGGCCGGCGCCCGGTGAAGAAGTGTTTCTTCTCCGGGAGTGGTCCCGAATCACACTCGTCGTTCCGACACCTTGCACCCACATCCGCCCGCGCCCTATCCTCGGCTTCGTCCATTGGGGGGACCATGAGACGCATTACGCTTGCGCTCACGTTCGCCATCGCCGCGCTCGCGGCGTGCGGCAACGTGAAGAACAATCCCGACGCCGCACCGAACGACGACGCCGAAACGCCGACGGACGCGATGGACGTCGACGCGACCGACGCGATGGTCCCCATCGACGCGGGCGTCGATTCATCACCGCCGTCACCCGGCCAGGACTTCTCGGGGGCCAGCGGTCGCGTCGGCGGCCCGACCTTCACGATGGACGTCCAGCTCGGTCACCCGCACGGACAGGAACAGCTCCAGGGCACGACGTTCCGCCTCGAGGCGAACACGCCCATCAAGCCTTGATCACGATCAGGAGGACCACCAGATGAAGCGCTTCATCAGCACACTCTTCGGCCTCGCCGTCCTCTGCGTGTTCGCACAGGCACAGGCGGTTCCCGCGACGGTGTCCTTCACCGGACGCCTGACCACGTCGACCGGCCCGGTCTCGGGCGCGGTGACGGTCACCTTCAAGCTGTTCGATCAGTCGACGAACGGCACCGAGCAGTGGAGCGAGCAGCGGAGCCTCACGGCGACGAACGGCCTCGTCTACGCCGACCTCGGCGCGATGACGACGCTCGACACGACCGTGCTCGACAACTCTTCGCTGTACCTCGAGATCCAGGTCGGCGCCGAGATCCTGACGCCGCGCCTGCCGCTGCAGTCGGTGCCGTACGCGATCCGCTCCGAGGTCGCGAACACCGCCGAGACCCTCGGCACGATCGCCCCGGGCGACGTCGTCACCACGGTCAACGCGAGCGGCGGCATCTCCGCAGCCCGCTCCGGCAACACCGTCACGTTGACCGGCACCGGGGTCTCGGGCACGGCGCCCATCGCCGTCGCCGGCGGCGCCGTCAGCCTCACGACCTGCGCCGCCAACCAGGTCTACAAGATGACGGGTGGCACCTGGCAGTGCGCGGCCGACGCCAACACGACGTATACGGCGGTCGCCAACGGCGGCGTCACCGTCGGGCCTTCGACGATCGGCCTCACAACCTGCGCAGTGGGACAGGTGCTCAAGTCAACAGGATCCGGAACCTATGGTTGCGCCGCGGACAACGACGCGGGGGGTGACATCACCGGCGTGACCGCGGGAACCGGCCTTTCAGGCGGTGGCACCACCGGCGCCCTGACACTGTCGGTCAATACGTCAGTGATCCAGCAGCGCGTCACCGGAACCTGTGCTGTCGGATCCGCGATTCGCGCGATCGACGCGGCGGGCGCCGTCACCTGCGACAGCGGAGGCAGTGCGACTGGAACCCTGCTGCGCACGTCGTCACTCACAAATTCGTGCGCTGGCAACGTGACCTTCAGCACCACCCTCGTGAAGGTTGCTGATATCGGCACGTTCACCAAGAACAGTGGCACATCACGGCTCGAAGTGACACATCACGGCAGGCTCGCCGTCACCGGCACGATGACTGCCAATGGAGCCAGATTCGAGTTGCGTGTCAACGATGTCGCCGCATCGTCAGGACTGGCGCGCGCAATCGTGAAGTCAGCCGAGGTCGGGAGCGCCGGTGTCCATGCCAGCATGACAGGTATCTGGACCGGGCTCGCCGCGGGAACGTACACAGTGAGCCTGTGGGTGCAGGGCACAGGCGGGACTGGCGGTGGGACGGGAGCGTACGTTGACCCCGGCTGCTGGGCCTCAAGCCACACGGTCGTCAAAGAGTTCGCGTTGTAGTCGTGTCGCGTGAGTAGGATCGCGGGGCCTGGAATCCCGCCGTCGACGCTCACGAACCGCACCATCTCGATCCCGCTGCCTACCTCGGTGAGGCTTTGCGCGCTCAGCTCGCGTTCACGCAGGCTGGTCCGAGCGTTGGGACACGACGTCTCACTGACTTGCGACGGACGTCCTGATCTGCCAGGGCCACATACGCATGTCCACTGGGGTCAAGCGCAGGGACTCCTCGAGCCCGACAGGATTCTGCTTGCCGTGCAATACGAAGATCTGACGGAGACCAAGGATCTCCGCCGGGAACGTGGAGATCGCGGTCGTCTCGCCTGGAGCGAAGATCCGGACGTCGTTCGGACCGGATCGCAGCTCCGTTGAGGCGACGCTCCCGTACGTGAGGCCCGTGGCCACATTGACATCGACGAGATCTCCCGTGTTGGTCGCGACGACATCGATAGTCGCCGGGTCGGGAGTCGCGTGAACGAAAGACAGCTGGGTCTCCGAGGTCGGCGGCTCGCCGATGGGCGTAATGGTCGTTGTCGTCGGACCTGGCGTGCCGCCCTCGACGAACCCCCTCAGCCCGATGAACACGCGAGTGCCTGCTGGGGTCGCAGGCAGAGTCAGGTTGGCCGTGCCCCCAAGGCCGGTGATAGTCACACCTTGAGCGACGAGCGGACGGTTGAAGACGATCATCGGCTCGATTCGCTGCGTCGACTGACGGCTCAATGGAACCGACGTGTTCAGATCGGCGAGCCACATCGTGTCGTTCGAGTAATCCTGGTAGAAGTTGGCCACGTAGAAGGCGGGGTCTTGTCGGACAAACGACGCCGCGCCATCAAAGGGAACGACATAGAGCATCAGCCCCGGCTCCTCCGAGGCATCGACATGGATCAACCCGCCGAGAACGAGTAGGAGCCTGGCGTCTGCCGGCTGCGCCGGCACGGAGAACGAGCAGTCCTCGGTACCAGGTCCCTGCGTGACGCCCAGCCCGACACGGAGTCGAAACGCTTGCTGTTGCACGAGCGGCTCGGGAGTCGCAGCGCTCAAGATGGGACCGAGTGGCTGAGCGGCAGCGACCTCGGTCGGGTACGCGATCGAGTAGTTGAGCGGCTCGTCGGACCGATCCGTGACAGCATTCACGAGACGCCACTCGGCACCGGAAACGGTCCCATCGAAGGTGAGCTCGCTGAACGCGAGCGCACCAGCCGGCTCCTCGCCGGCCGTTGGCTGCAGCGTGCCAGCGACCACGGCGGTGATCCGCTCGCCGGGGGCGGTCGGCGAGCGATCGTAGACCAGAGAAACGGTCGCGAGCACCACCTCCCCGTCGCCTCTGCGGATCTCCAGCGACGTCGTGTCCAGGGGAAGGTCGACGAACGACGTAGGCCTGCCGTACTGAGCCCGCACAAGCTCGGGCCCTCCGACCTCACGGATCGATGCCATGCCGTCGGGATCGAGACGGAAGATGTCGGGGGTCACCAGGAGGAAGCGGATCGACGCGCTGCCCGATGGTCCGTCGCTGCCACCATCCCCGTCAGGTTCAGCTTCCGAGAGATCCTTGATGCCGAGGATCGAGTTGCACGAGGCGACACAGAGCACTAGCGCGAGCTTCGCGAGCGCGTTCACAGCGCACCTCCGATCGCGAGGGCAACTCCCTCCGGCGAGACCGAGGGCATGATCGCGATTGAGCCTCGCCGCGATTCCTTCTTCGGTGCCGTCACCCAGAGAACGACGCCGACGCCGACGGTGGCGATGCCGGCGCCGGTCAAGATCGTCGACAGGTTTCCGCGGAAACGCGCCGCGTCGACGAGCTCCTGCCCCGTCATCCGCTCGCCCGCCGAATCACAGACCAGGTCGGCGCCGCACACGTCCTTGGCCTCGGACCACTTCTGCTGCGCCATGTACCCGACCGCGAGCCCACCGAGCACGAGCGCGCCGCCGCCCGCGATGGTGATCTTGCCGACTGTCTTTCGCGACGACGAGACAGGCGGCGCGTCCGGCGTCGGATCCAGGCGCGGCCGCACCACCACGTCGTCGGGCGTCTTGTCGGTCGGTGCCGTGGGACGCTGGCGGAACTTCGGGACGTTGACCGACTCCTTGTCGCCCGACTCGGCGACCGAGATCTTCGTCGACCACGCTTCGTAGCCCGGGGCCTTGCCCTCGATGACGTAGTCGCCGCCGTCGACGGGGATGTCGGTGTTCCACTCGGCCTCGTCGACCGGGAGGCCGTTCCGCGTGATGGCCAGTCCCTCGATGTTCGACTCGGCCGGCACGTTGATGATGAGGTACGAGAGCTTCGCCTCGAGCGCCTTCGCTCGTTCGCGCGCGGTGCGATTGAACGTCGCCTGCGACGCGTCGCCGCGCGTCGTGCGCTCCGCGTCGAGGAAATAGCCCCACGCGCTCGCGTACTGCTTGTTCTTCTCGCGGCAGTCGGCGAGGTTGAGCAGCGTCGAGACGGCCTCGTCCTTGCGGTAGCTGCCCTCGAACGCCTTGCACGCCTCGGCGATCTTGCCCTCGCCCATGAGCTTCTTGCCCTGCCGGAAGAGCTGCTCGGCCTGCACGCTCGCGGGCTGCGCGTGCGCCGGCGTGGCGACGCCGAAGGCCACGACGAGGAAGATGCCAGCGCTCGCGGTGCTCACCAGAGAGACTCCCGGTTTCATGACGACCATTATCGAGGGCGGCGCGAGGAGTTGCGTCCACGCGCGTGGAATCTCACAAGTCGTGGAGATGGTTACGGTCTTGCGCTATCGTCGCGGCATGGTTCGTACCGTCGTGAGCATGATCGGGGCGGCGCTCCTCGTCGCGTGTGTCGGAGGTGGATCCGGATCCAGCGGCGCGGCGGGCGGCGCAGCGAAGGCGGAGGAGGCGGCGTTCGAGCTCGATTGCGAAGGATCGGCCACGGACACGTCCGGGCAGGTGTACTGCGTGCGGACGGATACGCGGACGGGTGACGTGCTCAAGGTCGACATGAGCAAGCTGCCCATCAGCAACGGGCCCGTCGGCGCCGCGGCGGGGCCGGCCGGGCGCTACGAGACCGAGTGCGTTGCCGTGAACATGGCGGAGCGATCGGACTTCGCGTGCGTGCGGCTCAACACGGAGTCGGGCGAGCTCCTGCTCGTGAACCTGCAGAAGGTCGACTCGACGCCGAAGTAGCTATTCGGCCGAGGCCGTGCCGGAGCCCGAGCCGGAGCCGGAGCCCTCGCGCGTGGCCTCGCGGTAGCCCGCCTTCACGCCGCGCTCGAGCTTCTCGGCGGCGGGGCCGGCCTTCTCCTTGATGCCCTCCTTCATGTCCTGCGCCTCGTCGGTGCTCCAGATGGCGGCGACGTGGCCGAAGAAGGTGCGCTTGCCGAGCTTCACGGTCGCGCCGGCCACGATCAGCGCCACGAGGACGATGAGGGTGAGGAGGGACCGGATCACGGGGTCAAGATAGCGCGCGGAGGCGCCCGGTGCCTGTTTTTGCGCAGGCCGGCCGCGCTCAGGCCGAACCAAGCGCCGCGCGGGCCTGCTCGGTGTCGGGGATGCGCTCGTTGCGGCGCGCGAGCACGGGCATGAGGTAGCGCGCGAGCTCGTTGAAGACGTTGACGTCGGGCTCGAGCTGCTTGCCGATGCCCTGCGCGGTCACCATGCCCACGAACACCAGCGTCATGTCCGTGACCGGGCGCACGTTGTAGCGGCGGCCGAGCGCGAACATGTCGTTGATGAGGACGCTGTAGTCGAGCTGGCCGATGTCCTGCGCGCGGAAGCGCGTCGCGAACTCGTCGACGTCCTTGCGCAGCGAGTCCCAGTCGACGCCGTCGAGGTAGACGTGGAAGCGCTTCAGGTGATCGACGAGGTCGTCGGGCTTGCCCATCGCCAGGCACTTCGTCATGTCGATGAACTGGATGAGGACGTCCTCGTGCAGGAGCTTGCACAGCCCGACGTCGATGATCACCAGGCGATCGTCGTCGGTGACGAACATGTTGCCGGGGTGCAGGTCGGCGTGGAGGAAGCCGTCGTCGAAGCACATCTTGAACATCGCGAGCCGCACCGACTCGGCCACCTTCGAGTGCCGGCCGGGGGGCAGCGCGTCGACCTTGGTGCCGCGCACGAACTCCATCGTGAGGACGCGCTGGCCGCAGCGCGACTCGATCACCTCGGGGAACGCGACGCGCCCCTTCCAGCTCGCGCCCGCGAAGTTCGCGTGGAAGCGGCGGTAGTTGCCGGCCTCGATGCGCAGGTCGGTCTGGTCGTGGATCGCGTCGACGAAGTGGCGAAGGTGGCCGACCGGATCGGAGAGGCGCGCGCGGGGATGCAGCGCGAGCACCTTGGCGCCGAAGAGCAGGATGCCGGCGTCGCGCTCGACCTGGCGGCGCACGTCGGGGCGCAGCACCTTGACGGCGACCTCGCGGCCGTCGGGCAGCCGCGCGCGGTGCACCTGCGCGACCGACGCGGCCGCCACCGGCTGCTCGTCGAAGTCCGCGTACAGCTCCGTGATCGGCTTGCCGAGCTCGGCCTCGACGACCCGCTTCACCTTGGCGAAGGAGAACGGCGGCAGGCGGTCCTGCAGGTGGCGCAGCCTCGCGATCACCTCCGGCGAGAAGAGGTCCGGACGCGTGCTCATCACCTGCCCCATCTTGATGAACGTCGCGCCGAGCGAGGTCATGCCCTCCACGAGCAGCCAGCCGCGCAGGCGGCCGACCGCGCGCGCCCGGCGCGCGCCGGGGAAGATCAAGAGCGTGCCGAGCCGGCCGAACAGGTAGGCGACGCCGCCCAGCACCAGCACCAGGAACAGGTGCAGGAAGTGGACGACGTTCCCGGGCCAGCGGAGCAGACCGCGCACCGCGGTCGATTGTATCAGTTGTCGTTCGAGCGCTTGAGGATCAAGAACTCGACGCGGCGATTCTTCGCCCACGCCGCCTCGTTCGACTTGCGATCGATCGGCTGCGTCTCGCCGTAGCCCTGGCCCTCGAGGCGGCTGCGATCGATGCCCTTGTCGACCAGGTACTGGACAACCGCCTTGGCGCGCTTGTCGGAGAGCGACAGGTTGTACGCGTCGTTGCCGCGCTCGTCGGTGTGGCCCTGGACCTCGACCAGCTGGATGTCCGGGTTGCCCTCGAGCGTCGCGGCCACGGCGTCGAGGATCGGGTACGACTCCGACTTGATGACCGCCTTGTTGTACTCGAAGTACACCTTGTCGAGGATCTCGATCTTGGTGTCGGTCACGACGACGCGTCCGCGATCCGGACAGCCGTCCTCGTCCTCGAACCCGTTCTTGGTCTCGGGCTCGTTCGGGCAGCGGTCGTCGTTGTCGAGGATCTTGTCCTTGTCGTTGTCCGGATCCGGGCAGCCGTCCTCGTCCTCCCAGCCGTCCATGTCCTCGGGATCGTTCGGGCACAGGTCGTCGACGTCGAGGATGCCGTCCTGGTCGTTGTCGGGATCCGGGCAGCCGTCCTCGTCCTGGAACTTGTCGAAGTCCTCCGGGTCGTCCGGACACTGATCGACGTCGTCGAGCAGGCCGTCGCCGTCACGGTCGTTCTGGTTACCCTCGGGGCAGCCGTCCTCGTCCTCGAAGTCGTCCTTGTCCTCGGGGTTGAGCGGGCACTTGTCGTCCTCGTCGAGGATGCCGTCCTTGTCGTTGTCGGGCTCGGGGCAGCCGTCCTCGTCCTCGAAGTCGTCGTAGTCCTCGGGGTCGTTGGGGCAGTCGTCGACGTCGTCCTTCAGACCGTCGCCGTCGCGGTCGCCGATGTTCGGCTCGAACACGATGCCGATGAACGCGCGCGCCTTGGGGTTGCCGACGTTGCCCGGCATGATGCCGGTGCCACCGCCGAGCGTGAGGAACGAGTTGCGCGCGAGGTAGACCTTGATGCCGCCGATCGCCTCGAGCGGGAAGTAGTTCTCGCCGCCGAGCGGGACGCCGCCGTAGACCTCGGCGAGCACGTCGAACTTCTGTGGCGTCACCGCGTACGCGAGCGCGACGCCCACCGGGATCTCGGTGCCGGTCTCGAAGCGCTCGCCCGTCGCCGGCGCCGCGGGGTTGTTGGGGTCGCCGTTGTCCGTGTACTCCGTCGTGCCGGTGCGCAGGCGAACGCCGCCGTTCACGGCGATGCGGAAGCGGCGCTCGGCGCCGAGCTCCTTCTCGAGGATGCCCATCACCTGCGGCGTCAGCTTGTCCTCGCCGAGGAACTTCGCGCCCTCGCTCGCCGTGGGCAGGTAGAGGCTCGCGACGACGCCGAGGCCGACCTTGGGCCCGCGCGTGGTCTTGAGGAAGCGTGTCTTCAGGTGGAGGGCGACGTTGCCGAGGCCCTGGCCCTCGATCTTGAAGCGCATGTCATCGTTCGGGTTGCCCGGATCGCCGATGAAGTCAGGGTTCCGGTCTCCGGCGACGACGACGGCCGGAAGGCCGACGCCGAACTCGAGCTCCGCCGGCCCGAGCTTCAGGCCCACGGCGCCGATGAGCGTCGGCGTGATGATGTTGTCGACCGACGTGGAGTTCGCGCCGCTCTCGAGCTCGAGGAGCTTGAAGCCCCAGTCGGTGACGAGGCCGAACGAGAACTCCCCGTGGCCGAGCGTCTGCGACGCGTTCAGCGTGAGGTAGCCGCGCGAGTCCATCGCGTGGCGGAAGGGGTTGATGTTGACGTCAGCGCCCTGCGCATTCGCAGCCGACGGCGCGGCCACGATTGCGGCAGCCAGTAGAGACAGGACCCAACGCGACATCGAGGCCTCCGGGAGATCGAGGAAGTGAGGGCGTGCCCTTCCACCTTCCCCAAGGGATGCCTTGAGTTACACCAGGTCGGGCCGGGGGGTCAAACATCCGGCCTCCCAATGCGGATGACAGGGGGCGCCGCCGGGACAGTGGCGCGCCCCCTCGCTCCGGTTACACCCGAGCGCGACTTACTGGACTTCGATGCCGTTCGACAGGCAGCGCTGGCGCACGAGCGTCTTGCTGCTGGGCGTCGCCATCGCGTAGTAGGCCTTGGCCTTCGACTGGTTCTTGAGGTTGCACGCGGCCAGGGCGGCGACCATCGCGGCGCGAGCCTTGGTTGCGCCGTCGGGCTTGGAGCCGATCGCCTGCTCGGCGAGCTTCATGGCGCGCGCCCACTGCGACGTCTTGGCCGCGGCCTCGGCGTCGGACAGGAGCTGGGT
>JAIOII010001071.1 GCA_019912685.1 Kofleriaceae bacterium | reverse complement strand
GCGCGCAGCGCCGCCGAGGCGGCGCTGCGCGCGCTCGAGGGCGAGCTCCTGTCCGACGAGGAGAAGCCCAAGGTCGCGGCCGCGGCCGCGGCATCGCGCGAGCCGGCCGTCACCGGCACGCCCGCGATCACCGGCGGGACGCCCATCATCAAGCCGCTCGCGCCGGCCAAGCCCGTGCCGGTCGTTGTCTTCGACAAGGTGACGAAGAAGTACGGCGACTTCACGGCGATCAAGGACGTCACGTTCACCATCGACGACCACCCGGGGCGCGGCGAGATGGTGCCGATCCTGGGACCATCGGGCTGCGGCAAGTCGACGGTGATCCGGCTCATCGCCGGGCTCACGCCGCAGTTCCCGCAGACCGCGGGCAAGGTGCTCGTCGACGGCAAGGTCGTGCAGGGCCCGGGCTCCGACCGCGGCATGGTGTTCCAGGACTACACGTCGTTCGACAACCGCACCGTGCTCGAGAACGTCGCCTTCGGGCTCGAGTGCCGCGGCGTGCCCAAGGCCGAGCGCCTCGACCGCGCGCGGCTCTGGATCGGCAAGGTCGGCCTGTCGATCAAGAAGGACGCCGACAAGTACCCGAGCGAGCTGTCGGGCGGCATGCGCCAGCGCGTCGCCATCGCGCGCACGCTCATCCTCGAGCCGCGCATCATCCTCATGGACGAGCCCTTCGGCGCGCTCGATCCGCCGACGCGCGCGCGCATGCAGGATCTGCTCGTCGAGCTGTGGCGCGAGCAGTCACCGACGGTCTTCTTCATCACCCACTCGGTCGAGGAGGCCGTGTTCCTGGGCGACCACGTCCTCATCTTCTCGTCGTCGCCCGGGACGATCCTGAAGGAGGTCAAGGTCCCGCCGCCCGACCGGCCGGCCAAGGACATCCAGCGCGACCCGAAGTTCCTCGAGCTGGTGTACGACATCAAGGACACCATCGAGCAGCTCGAGTCGTCGCAGCGAGGCGGGGACTGAGGCCGTCATGAGCAAGAAGAAGAAGGCCGGCTGGTTCCGCTACGTGAAGGAGGCCTTCATGTACCGGTGGAACCTGCTCCTCTTCGGCGGCGCGGCCGCCGCCGCGCTCCTGTCGCCGAGCCCGGACGTCGTCCTGCCGCTCGTTGCCGCCGCCGAGCTCGCCTACCTCGGCGGGCTCACGACCTTGCCGCGCTTTCAGGCGGCGATCGACGCCCGGGCGCGCGCCGAGGAGCGCGGGCTCGCGACCGGCAGCGCGCCGCCGGCGCAGGACAAGCAGAAGAAGCTCGCCGACATCCTCGGCAGCCTGGAGGCGGAGCGCCGCAACCGCTTCCTGCGCGTGCGCGCGCGCTGCGTCGAGATGCAGCGCATCGCCAACGCCGTGCGCGGCGACACCCGCGACGAGAGCGGCGCGGCCGCCGAGCTGCGCACGCCGGCGCTCGATCGCCTGCTCTGGGTGTTCCTCAAGCTCCTCCTGTCGCAGCAGGCGCTCGGGCGCTTCCTGCGCGCCGCCGACGGCGCGGCGATCAAGGCGCAGCTCGACGAGCTCACCGCCAAGCAGCGCGCCGCCGAGGAGAAGAAGGACGAGCGCATCCTCCGCTCGATCACCGACAGCGTGGCGACCGCGACCTTGCGCCTCGAGAACTACGAGAAGGCGAAGGGCAACGCCGAGTTCGTCGGCGTCGAGCTCGACCGCATCGAGAACAAGATCCAGGCGCTCACCGAGATGGCGATCAGCCACCAGGATCCCAACGAGCTGTCGATCCAGGTCGACGCCGTCGCCGAGGGCATGAGCCAGACCGAGGAGACGATCCGCGAGCTGCAGGCCATCACCGGCCTCGGCAGCGACACCAGCGAGGCGCCGTCGATCCTCGCGACCGACGTGACCCAGGTGCAGGCATGACGACGACCGACTCCGAGGACACGAAATCGCTCGCGGGCGCCGACGGCGTGTCGAAGGTCAGCGCCCTGCCCTCGCACTTCCCGGACTGGGCCGGCAGGCTCGCCGAGCTCTACTTCAGCGGCACGACGTCGTCGTTCATCCTGCACGGCAACGTCTTCGACTTCGTGCGCATGAACGGCGACGGCTCGCGCTGGGGCGGGCTCGCCGAGTTCGTCGCCGAGCAGCTCTTCGGCCGCTGGGACGTCGTCCTCCACTACGACCTCGCGCGCGGCCTGCGCCCGCTGGCCGGCGCCAACGCCAAGCGGCTGCAGGGCATGGTCGAGAAGCTCAACCGCGTGATCGGCGACGTCCGTCAGGTGAAGCGCGATCCGACGACGAGCCTGGCGGCGATCGACCTCTTCATCCAGAAGAACGTGATGGCCGACGCCGACGACCGGCTGTCGGCGGCGATCGTCATCGACCACGCGAGCTACGTCGCCGCGCGCGGCGACCGCCTCTCGCTCAACGACCAGATCCACCTCGTCACGCTCCTCAACTGGGCGTCGTCGCCGTACATCAAGCGCCTCAACCTGGCGTTCGTGATGATCGACTCGCGGCTCACCGACATCAACGACCGCCTGTCGTCGAACCCGCACGTCGCCGCGATCGAGGTGCCGCTGCCGGCGGCGCCCGACCGCGAGGCGTTCCTCGCGCACACGACGCGCGGCCTCGACGTCACCAGCTTCTCCGACTACTCGACGGCCGAGCTCGGCAAGCTCACCGCCGGCATCTCGCTCACCGATCTCGAGGTGCTGATCCGCAGCTCGCGCGAGGGCGGGCGCCGGCTCGACGCCGTCTACTTCCGCGACCTCAAGAAGCGGCTCATCGAGCGGCAGGCCACCGGGATGCTCGAGTTCATCGAGCCGAAGTGGGGGCTCGACACGGTCGTCGGCCACGACGCGGCCAAGCAGCGCCTGCTCGACGACGCCGCGCTCATCAAGCAGGGCCTCCTCGACACCGTGCCGATGGGCTACCTGTTCTGCGGGCCGGTCGGCACCGGCAAGTCGTTCCTGGCGACGTGCGTCGCCGGCTCGATCGGCGTGCCGGCGGTCGTGCTCAAGAACTTCCGCTCGAAGTACGTCGGCGAGAGCGAGGGCAACCTCGAGCGCGTGCTCAACGTGCTGCGCTCGATGGGCCCGGTGGTGGTCGTCGTCGACGAGGCCGACACCGTGCTCGGCGACCGCGACAGCGGTGGCGACTCGGGCATCAACGCGCGCATCTTCGGCATGATCGCGTCGCAGATGGGCGACACCCGGTACCGCGGGAAGATCATCTGGATGCTGCTCACGGCGCGCCCGGACCTCCTGCCGATCGACATCAAGCGCCAGGGTCGCGCCGAGGTCCACATCCCGCTCTTCTACCCGACGAACCAGACCGAGCTGCGCGCGATGTTCCGCATCCTGGCGCGCAAGGCGGGCACGTCGGTCGCCGAGGAGGACCTGCCCGAGGTCATCCCGCACGAGGGCAACCTCTCGGGCGCCGACATCGAGGGCATCGTCGGGCGTGCGTGGCGCGCGTCGCTGCTCGCCAAGGCCACGAACATCACCAAGGAAGCGCTGGCGAGCACGCTGGCGACGTTCATGCCGTCGACGCAGAGCCTCGAGCGCGAGCTCCAGGAGCTGGCGGCGATGATCGAGTGCACCGACGCCGAGTTCCTGCCGCCCGCCAAGATGGCGCGGCTCGAGCAGCTCGGCGGCCGCGAGAAGGTCCAGGAGCGGGCCACCGCGATCAAGCAGATCCTGGAAGAACGATAGCTGGAGGCAACCATGGCGCGCGCAAACTGGATCGATGACGACAACCACCCCGACCTCGACGCCCACGTGGGCCAGCTCGAGCACTTCGCGCAGGCGATCGCCGACGGCCACGTCGACGAGGCCGAGATGGCCAGGCAGGAGGAGAACCTCATCGCGGCGATGCGCGCCGTGGAGAGCTCGCTCTCCGACGAGCAGCACGCGAAGGTCACGCGGCTCCTGGCCGAGATCGCGGCCTACACCGTCATGCAGATGATGCACGACATGGCGCAGGCCAAGGTCCAGCGCGCGGTCAAGTGAACGACCCGGGCGCCACGCCCGCACGCTTCCGCCAGGTCTTCGACATCGTCGAGCGCCTCGTCGAGGAGCGCTGGGCCATCCCGGTGCGCATCCGCGACGTCGCGCACCCGTTCACCGGCGACCTCGACGGCGCCGAGATCCACGTCGACTACGACCTCCACGCCGAGGACGCGCTCTTCATCCTCGTCCACCTCTTCGGCCACACGGTGCAGTGGAACACCGACGCCGACGCGCGCGAGATCGGCACCTACCCGGGCCCGTGGGACGAGGACGCCCTTCGCCGCGTGCGCATCTACGAGCGCGACGCCTGCCGCTACTCGCTCCAGCTCTTCCACGAGGCCGGCATCCACGACCTCGACCAGTGGCTCGCCGACTTCGCCGCCTGCGACTACGCCTACCTCGATCACTTCTATCGCACGGGCGAGAAGCGCCCCTTCCGCTCCTTCTGGACCTCCGGCAACCCGCCCCTCACCCCGCTCGCGATCCCCGCGTTCTCACCCACGCGCTGGCTCTCGCGCGAGGGCATCGTCATCTGATCGGCGGAAGGTGTCCCCTTCTGGCGGCGGCTACTCCGTGAGCGCGCCTTGCGCGTCGAGCACAGAAGGGGGACACCCTCCGGGGTCGCAAGTAACCGTTACATCGAAGGAATCGGAGGCGATCGCAACTGGGACCCGCAAGTACGAGGATCCACTCGCGGGCGTGTCACGAGCGCCAGTTGCGTTGGGGCAGAATTCTCGAGGAACAACGATGAGTTCCGCCCCCGGAAGGTGTCCCCTTCCGGGGGCGTCACTTTTTCAGGGCTCCGTGAGGGCGCCCTGGGCGTCGAGGTGGCGGAGGTAGCGGCGGGCGACGTTCCAGGCGAGCCAGTTGCCGCCGGAGCCGGTGAGCACCCACGGCGTGTAGGCGTAGAGCGACGAGGTCGCGTGGGAGCGCGGCGTGACGGTGAGCGGGTCGAGCGTGCGCTTGGCGCGGCCCATGACCCAGAGGCCATCGCCGGCAACCGAGCCGTCGTACCAGCGGCGCAAGGTCGTGGCCGCGCACTCGACCTGCTTGTCGAGCCCCTGGTAGGCGGTGTTGCAGGCGCGCCCGTCGGGGCAGCCGCAGCCGAAGGCGTAGTCGATGCGTGACTGCGCCGGGCGCACGGTCTTCGAGACCAGCGACTTCTCCACCTGCATGCGCGAGATCATCACGACCGGGTTGATGCCGGCGGCGCGCGACGCGGCGACGATCGCCTCCGACGCCGGCACGCCGTCGATCGTCGCGTCGGCGAGCCACGAGCGGTTGCCGTACGGCGTGCGCTCGAAGAACGCCTGGACCTCGGCGGCGTCGACGGTGTCGACGTCGGTGAAGAGCGCGTCGCTCATCACCAGGTGACGATCGAACACGGCCGGGATGCCGGCGACGTCGGCCTTGCCGCTGTCGGGGTCGGGCACCGGATCGAAGTCGCTCGGCTCGTCGTGGTCCTCGTAGGGACCGGGCTCGGCGCAGGCGGCGGTGGCCAGGAGGAGGGCGGCGACGAGGAGGCGGGGTAGACGGAGGGCGGCGCTCGGCACGGCGCTGCCCTCTGCAACGGCCTTGCCGGAACCATGGTCACGCCGTCTGGCGCACTTGGGTGCGCGCCGCCCGCGGCGGAGCCCCGGAGTGCCGACTGCCGTCGGCGGCTCACGGGGCGTCGCCCCCCAGCGGCTCGCGATCCCTCAGCCGACGATTCCGCAGAAGCCTTCGAGGCACGGCAGGCCGCTGCAGCAGTCCGTGTCCATCGTGCACGCCTGCCCGAACTCGGCGCAGGAGCCCGGCTCGCCGCACACGCCGTTCTCGCACGGCAGGCTCGAGCAGCAGTCGGCCGTGGTCGTGCACGACCCGCCCGTCGGCACGCACGTCGTGCCGCCGCACACCAGCGGCGGGAACTCGCCGCTGCCCATCGGCGTGCACGGCAGGCCGCAGCAGTCGGCGCTGGTGGCGCACGACTGCCCCTCGTACTGCGACGGATCGGTGCAGTCGATCTCGGCGGCGAGGCAGCGCGGGATGCCGAGGTTGTCCTGCGCGCACGTGTTGAACTGCAGCACGTTGCCGGCGCAGCAGTTCGCGTTCTGGCTGCACTCGGTCGTCTGGAGCCGGCAGATGCCGCCGGCCGGCGTGCACGCGTTGCCGTTGTCGCAGCGTCCGACGGCGGCGCCGGGCTCCTTCGAGCAGGTGATCATCGCCGTGTCGCCGTCGGGCTGGTTCGCCGAGCCGCAGCAGTCGTGGTCGGTGAAGCAGATCTCGCCGGTCGGGCGGCACCCGCTCGGCGGCTGGCACACGGTGAGCCCCGACGAACCGTACGGGAAGCAGGCGCGGCTGCAGCACGAGCTGCCGCACGTGTAGTTGCCGTTGGCGTCGCGCTCGGGCGTGCACACCTCACCCGCGGTGGTGCAGCTGCCCGCGCCCGATGCCGGCACGAGCTGACAGAGCCCGAGCGCCGCGCCGGAAGACTTGGCGCACGAGCCGCCGCAGCACTCGGTGTCGGTCGTGCACGTGTCGCCGGCCTGGCGGCAGAACGACGGGCTGGGATCGCACACGCCGTTGAGGCAGTAGTGCGAGCAGCACTCGCTGTTGTCGCCGCAGGCGTTGCCCGACGTCTTGCACGCGGCGTTGAGCGGCGCGCACGTCCCGTTCGTGCAGGATCCGCCGCAGCACTCCGCGTCGCTCGAGCACGCCTGCCCGTCGCTCACGCACTGCGTGCCCGAGCAGGTGCCGTCGACGCACGAGAAGGAGCAGCAGTCGGGGCCAGTCGCGCACGCTTCGCCGGCGGCGTTGCACTGCCCCGGCTCCCGGCCGCACACCTGCGCGTTCGGCTCGCAGAAGCCCGTGCAGCACTCGGTGTCGGCGGTGCACTGCACGCCGGCGGCGGTGCAGGTGCCGGCGTCGTTGCCGTCATCACCATCGCCGCTGCCTCCGTCGCCGCAGGCCATCGCGGCGATCGCGATCATCAGACACATGCCGACGACACCGAGACGGGAGCGGATCGGTTCCATGGCTGGGTTAGTCGCACCAGCCCGTGACGAAGTCGCACGTGATTCTGAGCAGGTAGGGCGAGGTACGTGCCGCGGCGCCGAAACCCAGCGTAACGAACGTGAGGGGGTCGACTCCACCGGCCTGGAGAGCACGTGTCCTTGCGCCCCTGGATGTCCCGATGCCTGCCCGTCGCCGTGGCCGCCGCGTGTGGTCAGGCCGATCTGCCGCGCGCGTCCGATGCGGCCGCCGCGACCGCCCCGGCGATCCGCCGCTGGCCGAGCGGGATGGTGCGCTACCGCGTCCCCGACGCTCTGCCCGCGGCCGAGCGCGCCGCGATCGAGGCGCGCCTCGAGGCGATCGAGGCGATCACGCCGCTCCACTTCATCGACACGCACGGCTCGACCGCCGGCCACCCGATCGAGCTGCGCGACAGCCTGCTCGTCGACCGCATCATCGTGCACGAGACGCTCGCGACGGCCAGCGCGAGCACGCCCGCCGCCGACGTGATCGCCGGCCGCCCCACCCTCACCCCCGAGGAGGTGAACGGGCTGTGGCGCGCGTACGGCCCGGCGCTCGGCGCGAGCCAGCGCGGCGACAAGTTCGGCGCCGCG